>NZ_JBNHFC010000019.1:0-65541 GCF_059089885.1 Arthrobacter sp. Y3221159 | reverse complement strand
GACAAAGCTCGAGGGCCTGAGCCCGGTGCAATACCGTGCTCAGGCCCTCGCGGCTTAGGCTCTTACTTACCCAGTCCAACTTTCGGGGACCAGTTCAAGTGCGGGAACGGCCCCCTTTTGAATGGTCCTAAGCGGAGCGGCGTTCTCCACGGCGTTCACGGAGGATGGTCAAGCGGTCCTCAAGGATCTGCTCAAGCTCGGGCAGGGAACGGCGTTCCAGCAGCATGTCCCAGTGGGTCCGGACAGCTTTGTCGTTGCTGGTGTCCGGGCGTTCGCCGTCAACCAGAAGGGCTTCCTTGCCGGTCTTGGAAACCCATACCGGCGGAATCTCGGCTTCGGAGGAGAAGGTAACGAAAACCTGTTCGCCGTCCTCGCAACGGTACTCGACGCGCTGGCGCGGAGCCGGCTCAACCCCGGACTCGGTCTCCATGCTCTGCGCACCAAGGCGCATACCCCGCAGGCTGCGATCGCTCATGATTTCTCCCTCTTCTCGGTTCGCGGGGCAGGACCCCGCGCCTGCCGGTGGCGATGAAGCACCACCGGGCTACTGTTTGCTCTGCGCTGCATCATAGGATTCAACGCATTGCGAAGCTTTGTTGTTCCAGCGGACTGCTCCTGCCGGACAAATACCCAATTATACGTGGGCCATGCCGCGGGAACCAAAACAGGGAAGGGACCCGCGCAGGGCAGGTCCCTTCCCGTCAGCCGTACTGCTTATGGTTCGGTGGACTTCGCTCCCACTTCGTCGAAAAGGCCGCCCGCTGCCCCCGGATCCGGATTGGTTCCGCCCAGCGCGTTCCCGATTCCCTTGAGGGCTTCGCCGACTTCACTTGGGATGATCCACAGCTTGTTGGAGGTGCCTTCCGCGAGCTTCGGCAGGGTCTGCAGGTACTGGTAGGCCAGCAGTTTCTGGTCCGGGTTGCCGCGGTGGATGGCATCGAAGACCTTCTGGATGGCCTGGGCCTCACCGTCGGCGCGAAGGATAGCGGCCTTGGCGTCACCTTCCGCAGCAAGGATGGAAGCCTGCCGCTGGCCCTCTGCCGTCAGGATGGCAGACTGCTTGGTACCCTCGGCCGTCAGGATGGCTGCCCGTCGGTCACGCTCGGCGCGCATCTGCTTTTCCATCGAGTCCTGGATGGAGTGGGGCGGATCGATCGCCTTGAGTTCAACGCGCGAAACGCGGATCCCCCAGCGGCCGGTGGCCTCGTCCAGGACGCCGCGGAGCTGGCCGTTGATCTGGTCACGCGACGTGAGCGCCTCTTCGAGGTTCAATCCGCCCACCACGTTACGGAGCGTGGTGGTGGTGAGCTGCTCCACCGCCTGGATGTAGTTGGCGATTTCGTAGGTGGCGGCACGGGGGTCGGTGACCTGGAAGTAGACGACCGTGTCGATCGAGACCACCAGGTTGTCCTCGGTGATCACTGGCTGGGGCGGGAACGACACCACCTGCTCGCGGAGGTCCAGCAGCGGAAGGAGCCGGTCCACGAAGGGGATGAGGATGGTCAGCCCCGGATTCAGGGTGCGCTGGTATTTGCCGAGCCGCTCCACCACGCCGGCCCGGGCCTGCGGAATAATCCGCACCGCCCGCACCAGGACGATGATCACAAACACGATCAGGACTACCAGCACGACGGCCAAAGCCGTTCCTCCTGCGTTTTCCATGCGTCTCCCTTGTTCCCCAATTGATATTGCTGTGTCAGGACGTGCCGCTGGCGGGTGGCACCGAAACTACAGCCGTGGCGCCGTCGATCGCCGCCACCACCACTTTTTGTCCGGCGTGAAGAACCCCGGCCTCAGAACGCGCGCTCCAGATGTCGCCGCCGATTTTTACCAGGCCGCCGTCCGACGTCACGGCCTCCATCACCACTGCCTGCTCGCCGATCAGCCGGTCGACGTTGGAACGCTGCTCTGCGGGGCCCTTCTTCAAGTGGGACAGCGCCACCGGACGGACGAAAGCGATCATGAGCAGGGACACCACGCAGAAAACCACGATCTGCAGCCAGCCGTCAGCACCGGCAAAGTCGGCTACCAGGGCAGCCAGGGCACCACCGCCGAGCATGATGAAAAACAGGTCAAGCGTGATCATCTCGACCACTGCAAATGCCAGGAAAGCCGTGAGCCACAGGGCCCACCAGTTTTCCCCCAACCATTCGAACACTGCTGCCCCCTTGGACACCGGGCGCCGTCGCGGGCCCTTCGGTACCTGTCTTCTTATCCTAGTCCGGGGCCCCGGCCTGTGGGCTGGGTCATGCAGACGGCAGAGGCGATAGTGGCCAAGTCGTTACGTGCCGGCGGGCAGCCTGGGCCGGAAGACCATCAGCCGGAACTTCGCCTCGACCCGGAGGGGCTCCGGGTTGCCGTCAAGGCGGACGGCGATGGCATCCCGGCTTGTGTGATGGCCTGCCGGTCCCATGAATGCCAGGTCCGCTGCTTCCTGGTGGTTGAGTGCAAGCGGAATGTCGACGTCGGAGCTTTCCTCCACCTCGAAGTGCCGCGCCATGGCGGCAGCCAGCCGGGCGTCCTTGCCTTCCTCGATGGCGAGCATGCCTGCCAGGGCTGCGATGCCGGCAAGGTGGCCCTCGCGCGGGGTGACCACCACCAGGCGCCCGCCGGGCCGGAGCACACGCGCGAACTCGGCAGCGTTGCGGGGCGCAAAGATTACCGTGACGGCGTCAACAGAGTTGGCCGCCAACGGCAGCGGTTGCCAGATGTCCCAGACCAGGTTGACGGCTTCCGGGTTGAGCCGGGCGGCGCGGCGCAGGGCGAATTTGGAAATGTCCAGCCCTGCGGCGGCCACTGTCCGGCCCTGGGCGGCGGCGGTGTCCAGCAGCTCGCGCAGGTAGTGCCCTGTTCCGGTGCCCGAGTCCAGCACGGCTGCCCGGTCGGACAGGACGGGTACGACGGCGGCCGCCACGGCTTGTGCCAGCGGCCGGTAGTGGCCCCGGCCAAGGAAGTTGAAGCGGGCATCCACCATCGCGGCGGAATCAGCCTCGAAGGCGGTGCCCTTTCCGACCAGCAGGTTGAAGTAACCCTGCCGGGCGGCATCGAAACTGTGCCGTGACGCGCAGGCGAGCCTTCCTGGTTTCGGCGGCTGGGCGGCGGCGAAGGTCAACGGAACCGCGCAGACCGGGCAAAGAAGGGGAAGGTCCGATGCAGGGGGCATTGCACCATCTTAGGCGGCCGGTCCATCCGGCCGGGACCGTCAACTGATGCTGATGCCAGCCGGCCGGTCGTCAAAGCCGAGGCCCTCCCGGGCCCTGCTGATTCCGGGCGCAGCCCAATGTGCCGCGTATTCGCTGTTGCTGCTCAATGACCGCAGCTGGGCCCTGTCGATGTAGAGGATTCCGTTGAGGTGGTCGGTTTCGTGCTGCACGATCCTGGCCTGCCAGCCGGTGAACTCGCGCTGGGCTGCCGTGCCGTCGGGCGTTTCATAGTCAAGGAGCACGTTGTCCGGGCGGGCCACCACGGCCTGGAGCCCGTTCAGGGAGAGGCACCCTTCATAGAAAGCGGCCGTTCCGCTGCCCTGCGGCGTATAGCGGGGATTAAGGATCGCCAGGAACTCCAGCGGGCTCCGGTTGCGCAGGGCGGCCGCCTCCGGGTCGACGTCGTACAGGTCTTCGAGGACCGCAATTTGAAGGGGTATGCCAAGCTGGGGCGCCGCCAGCCCCACCCCGGGCGCCTCGTGCATAACCTGGCGCATGAGCTCGATCAGCCGGGCCAGCTGCTCCGCGGGCAGCTGCCCGTTGTAGGCGGCCGCGCGCTGGCGCAGGGCCGGATGGCCCGTCTGGACGATGGGCGGCATCATGCCGGCCGAGAGGATACGCTCCACAAGTTCACGGATCTGTTCGTCGTTCATGGCGGTCCCGGGCGTGCTTGGCGTCATGACGAAAGCCTACTGGGGACCGGGAAAGCGGGCGGCTTGCTACTGTCGATGTCATGGCCATTTCCCCGCTGCCCGGCGCGTCGCCCCTCGACTGTGTCCTGGGTTTCCTCAAGGCGCTGGAATCGGGCGGGGGAGCGGCCGGCATCAAGCCGCTCCTCGCCGATGCGTTCGTCCTGGTTGAGGCCCCGCACCTGCTGGCTCCCGAGGGGGCCACGCGGACGCTGGCTCAGGTCCTGGCCGGCGCAGACCAGAGCGCCACGGTTGTGCGGGACCAGAAGTTCGCCGTCCGCCGCACCACCTGCGAGGAGGGCCGGGTAGCCGTGGAAGCGGACTGGTCCGCCACGGTGCTGATGGACCTCCGGTATTGGGATGCAGGGGAAACCATCCGGGCAAGGACGTCGTCCGTGTTCGAAGTCAGCGACGGCTTGATCGTCAGCCAGGACAGTTATGACTGCTACTTCCGGTGAGCCTGGACGGAGCCGCCGGGGTGCAGCCGTTCCTCCTGCATGGTGAACCGCCGAGCCACCCACGCATTCACGGCCGGCGTTGACGCTGCGGCCCTGATGGCCGAATTCCGCAGGTGCAGCAGGGGCGGCGGCAGCGGGCGCCCCAGCAGCATGTTGATCTCTGACTGTCGGCGGGCCAGCAGCGCAGCCCGGCGCCGGTCCGCCTCGAACTGCTCGAAGCCGGTATCGGTACGCCCTCCTGCGAGGGCTTCACGCAGGAGCGGAACCAGGGCATGGGCGTCCAGCCAGCCGAGATTCATGCCCTGGCCTCCGATGGGACTGATTTCATGGGCGGCGTCGCCGAGCAGCACGGTGCGTCCCACTACTGTTTGAAGCGCCAGGGTGGAACGGACGCTGAAAGCGCTGAGCATGCTGTTGGTGCCGGCGTCGGGCAGGATGCCGGTGCGCTGCCCCACCATTCTTACAAGGTCCGGCGCCCCTGCATCTCCTGCCGGCCGGCCCAGGCGGACCACCCAGCGCCGGACGCCGCCCGGGAGGGGAAACGACTCGACAATCCCGCCGCGCTCCAGGAAGAGGACCGCCATGTCCCCGTGCCGGCCGGGATCCGCGAAATCCCCCATCAGGTAGTGATCCGGATACGTCTTCCTCTGTACCGGAACGCCCAGGAGATCCCGGAACCTGGACCGTGCACCGTCTGCAGCCACCACCATGGAAGCGCTGAATGACGTGGCTCCTGCCGGGGTGCCCGGAGCCCGCTGGACCTCTATGGTGACGCGGCCGCCGTCGTCGTTCACCGCCGTGGCTTCCACGCCCCGCACCAGCGCGTCGCTGTCCAGGGCACGGAGGCGTTCCTCCAGCAGTTGCTCGGTCCGGAACTGGGGCAGTGCCAGCACGAACGGGAAGGTGTCCGAGACGCCGTTGAACGCCATGACGCCCAACGTCTTTCCCCGGCTGACCGCCATCCCCGTCCGGATCGGTACGCCTTCCCGCACCAGGGCGGCGGCCACATCGACCTCATCCAGGGCAAAGAGCGCCGGCGGATGGATGCCGATGGCGCGCGTGTGGAGGTCCCGCGACTGCCGCCGCTCAAGCACCCGGACACTGATGCCCTGCTGGAGAAGCGCCGCCGCAAGGTACAGGCCCACCGGGCCGCCGCCCACCACCACAATATCCACTGCCATGGTCAGCCCTGGCGGTAGGTGAGGACCTGGTGGAAGGCTGCGCTGCGTTCCACAGTCCAGCCCGGGGGAGCGAGGGCGGAAAGTTCAGCAGGAGTGTAGCTTCGGCGGATCGAGGTCAGCCCGTCCACGCGGATGTAGGAGCCGGCAAAGGGGAGGGCCGCTACGCCAAACAGGGTGAAGGCTGCGGGGCTTCGGCGGAGGTCGTTGTGCAGGACCTTTTTCCCAGCGAGCACCTCCGAGTGTGCCAGCAAGACCTGGAGCTCCTCCGCCGGAAGATGGTGGAGGACGTGGTTGGAGATCACCACGTCATACGTCCGGCCCACGGCAACCTCGTCCGCACTGTGCGCCTGCCGGAATTCGACGCCGTGCACGGAAGGCCTCTTCTGAGCGAAGGAAGCTGCGCGGGGGTCGGGATCAATTCCTGTGATGGTGAGGGTGAGCCTGTCGCGCCGGGCCCAGCGGGCCAGCAGGACGGCAAGGTCGCCGCCGCCCGAGCCAATGTCCAGGAGCCGGATCGGTTGTGCCGCCAGCAAGGGACGGAGCTCCCGCCGGTAAAGCCGCTGCCAGCCGCTGAGGACCCGGTTGACGACGCCGAACTGTCGGTAGGTGTTGTCCAGCCGGCGGGGGTCGCAGTCAGGCAGGTCCATCCGCTCCACTGCCGTGGTGTCGCGCTCCCGCATCAGGAAATCCACGCCGGTCAGGCCACCGGGGCTTCCGCTTCCAGCGGTTGCCGGATCTCAGCGGTCCGAACGCCCTGCAATGCGGTGGCGTCCGCAGGTGCCTGCCGCAATTTCGTGAACAGGGCCGTCTCCACCGTGAGGCCGGGCCCGAATGCCATGGAGCAGATGCGGCCGCCGCCGGCACCCTCCTGTGGCTGTCCTTCCTGCTGAAGGATGTGTCTGAGGACGAAGAGCACAGTGGCGCTGCTCATGTTGCCGTAGTTCCGCAGGACTTCGCGCGCGGGCACCAGCTGTGGGTCCGTCAGGCCGAGCCGGGACTGGACCTTGTCAAGGATGCTCCGCCCGCCCGGATGGATTCCCCAGTGCTGGATGGACGTGTAGGGGAGTGCTGCCAGTTCAGGCTCCCGCGCCAGGAGTGGTTGCAGTGCCCCCACGATGTGGTCGTCAATGATGTGCGGGACGTAGTTTCCTAGCACCATCTCGAAGCCGTTGTCGCCGATGTTCCAGGCCATGGAGTCCTCGCCAACCGGCGTGAGGACCGTCTCGAAGTGGTCCACTTGCAGGAGTGCATTTTCCGCCGCGTCCGGCCGGGACGTGACCACAGCGGCGGCTGCACCGTCAGCAAACAGTGCCGAACCCATGATGGTGTCGGGGTCGTTCGACGTCCGGACGTGCAGCGAGCACAGCTCGGCGCACACCACCAGGACCACGGCGTTCGGGTCAGCCTCGCAGAAGAGTTTGGCAGCGCGGAGTGCGGGAAAGGCGGCATAACAGCCCATGAATCCGAGGTGGTAGCGCTGGACTGCCGGATCCAGGCCAAGCTCACGGACGATCTTGTAGTCCGGGCCAGGATTGAAGAAACCCGTGCAGGAGACGGTCACGAGGTGAGTTATGTCAAGTAAATCGAGTTCAGGGGCGGAGTCCAGGGCTGCCCGGGCGGCTTCCACGAACAGCTTGGTGGCCTCGCGGGCGAAGATCTCGTTGCGGACCTTGGTGCTCGGGTTGAGTAGAAGGCCCGACGACGGGTCGTAGAACTGCGGGTCGTCTGAGCGGAAGTCGTTGGTCAGTTCCTCGACGGCTGTGAACCGCGTATCGATGGCGGCCGAGTCAAAGCAGGTGCTGACCAGCCGCGAACCCAACCTCGTGAGGCCTGGCTGGGCGGCAAATACGTCACGGGCTTCAGACTGGACCAGCATGGTTTTAGGGACCGCAGTTTCGAGTGATCTCACATAGACCGTCATTGACCCATTCTTAACGAGGCCCCACATTAAGACAATGGTGTGTGCCGCTGACCTGCGGAATTGCTTGGACCGACGGCTCCGGATGCACTGAAGCTCAGATGCCTCAGCCCCCTTTCGCCGGGCTCCCCAAAACGCCGATAATCTACATTATGTCAAGTTGATCAGATCCACCGCTCTCCCGGACCGCCTTTGGTCCGGCGGACTCAGCGCTTCATGGAAAGCAGCATCGAAACGCCACCTGCTTCAAGGAAACCGGAATCCGCCCCGGCTACTCCTGCCTGGTACCGATTCCGGCACCCACGATCGCCCCGAGTCCCAAGCCCACCGCGAAGCCCACAACCGGGCTGTCGAAGACTGCCAGCCCCAGGGTGATGCCGACTGCAGCCCCCACCAGGCAGCAGATCCAAAGCGGCTTGTTCACACAACCTCCAAATTTGCCGCACCAAAGCAGCGGATAACGGCAGGTTACTCGTATCCCGCTTCCGAAACGCGGACTGGCATCCCAAAAGATAAGTAACCCTCCCCTAGGAATCAAGTACCAGCTACGGATGCCAAACAGTGCACGGGGGTCTACCGTCGGATGCATACCTCCTGCGGTAAGCATCCGCAGGAGGTAGAGGTCGATTGGCCCCGAAAATTGGCCAGCTTATGCAGTGGGCTTTGGCGCGCAGGCACCCGCGTATCCCCAGGACATCCCATGCCCCTATCACCTGACCACTCTGGCAAAAGCGCCGATTTGCTCCCGCTCCCCCGGTACGTCAATCAAGAAAGCATGGAAGCCGCCATCAAGGCTGCACTGCTCCAGGCCCCGGGGCTACCGATTGTCATGCTGCGCCCCGCTCCGGTAATGGTCAGAGGCGTCGCCGGCAGCGCCATCGCCTACACCATCACCCATGTTCTGGTTGAGAGTTCTGACATCGGCGAGAAGGGACTGCGATGGGAATCGTCGTGGCTGGTACGCCGGCTTCCCCCGGACACGTCGGCTCCCGGTAGGCGTCAGCCGTAGGCCTTCTGAAGTTCGGCGATGTCCAGTTTCCGCATACCCAGCATGGCCTGCATAGCCCGCTGGGAGCCCTCCGGGTCCGGTCCAGCGATCAGCGATGGAAGGACGGATGGCACCACCTGCCAGGACACCCCGTACCGGTCCTTCAGCCAGCCGCACATGCTTTCCGAGCCGCCGTCCGTCAGCGCCGTCCAGTACCGGTCCACGGCCGCCTGGTCCTCGCAGTCCACCACGAAGGACACGGCTTCGGTGAAGCTGGACCCCCGGGACCCGTTCAATGCCGTGAACGGACGCCCTTCCAGTTCAAAGTCGACGGCGATTGCCTCACCCGTTGCCCCCGGGCCTCCCTCGCCAAAACGTGAGACGTTGATGATCTTCGAATCGTCGAAGACGCTGACGTAGAACTTTGCGGCTTCTTCCGCCTGGTTCTCGAACCAAAGGCAGGTTCCGACACGACGCGGCATAGTTTGCTCCCTTCCGGCTTGAGCCTAGTCCGGATCGCCCCCCGCGGGAACGGGACGCTAAGGTCGGAACCATGAGTTTCCGGAATGTGAAGCCAGCAAAGCCTTCCTTGGCCGGCCTGGCGGCGGGAGCCGCTTTAACGGATCTGGTGCTGATCCTGGTCTTCGCCGCCATCGGCCGTGACGCGCACCAGCGCGGAGATGTGGTCTCCGGCGTACTGCTGACGGCGTGGCCGTTCCTGGCAGGGGCGGCAGCTGGATGGCTGGCGGCCCGGGCATGGCGGGATCCGCTGTCGGTGCGCAGCGGCCTGGCGGTGTGGCTTGGGAGCCTGGTCGGCGGCATGCTGCTGCGGGCCGTCACAGGCCAGACGGTGGTACTCCCCTTCGTTATTGTGGCGCTGCTGAGCCTTGGCGTTCTCCTGGTGGGCTACCGCCTGATCCTCGCCGGCATCCGCCGCCGGAAAAAATAACCCTGGACCAGCCGGACAGGCGCGGCGCGCCGGTGTAATAGGCTGGCAGCACTGACAAGCCTGCCGGGCCCTGCCGCGGCGCAACTGATCCGGAGGGGTTCAACGTGATTACCGCATTCGTTCTGATCAAGACCGACGCTTCCCGTATTCCCGAGACAGCAGAGGAGATTTCTGCGATTGACGGGATCAGCGAGGTCTATTCAGTGACGGGTGAGTGGGACCTGATCGCCGTCGCGCGGGTCCGCCGGCACGAGGACCTGGCAGACGTCATCGCCGACAAGCTCTCCAAGGTTCCCGCCGTGGTTCATACCACCACGCACATCGCGTTCCGCGCCTACTCGCAGCACGACCTGGACGCGGCGTTCTCGCTCGGCTTCGAGCAGTAGGAGCCTAGGCCCTGGTGAGGGCCACCCACTTGTCGAGCACTGCAGCGGCGGCACCGGAATCGATGGATTCTGCGGCCGTGGCGTAGGCCTTTTGCATCCGGTCCAGGAATGGCCCCTCCGCGCGACGGTCGAAGGCCACGAGCCCGGCCGCCGCGTTGAGCAGAACCGCGTCCCGGGCGGGACCTTCCTTGCCGGCCAGGACTTCCCGCACCACAGCCGCATTAGCCTGCGCGTCCCCGCCGCGCAGCTGTTCCACTGTGGCCAGGCTGATTCCGAGGTCCTGGGGCGAAAACGCTAGTTCGTTCACCGCGCCGTCCCGGATTTCCCACACCGTGGACGGACCGGTGGTGGTGAGCTCGTCGAGTCCGTCATTTCCGCGGAACACAAGCCCCCGGCTCCCCCGCCGGGCGAGAACTCCCGCGACCAGCGGCGCCATCCGGGCATGGGCAACCCCGACGGCGGAGGCCTGCACCTGCGCCGGGTTGGTGAGCGGGCCCAGGAAGTTGAACGCCGTGGGAATCGCCAGCTCCCGCCTAGGTACCGCGGTGTGGCGGAACGACGGGTGGAACACCTGGGCGAAGCAGAACGTAATTCCTGCCTCTTCAGCATTGCGCGCCACCTGCTCAATGGACAGGTCCAGGCGGACCCCGAGCGCCTCCAGCACGTCCGCGGATCCGGACGACGACGACGCCGCCCGGTTGCCGTGCTTGACCACCTTGGCACCGGCACCGGCAGCCACCAGGGCCGCCATGGTGGAAATGTTAACCGTGTTAAGTTGGTCACCACCGGTGCCGACGATGTCCAGCTTTTCGCCGGTAATCGTCACCCGGTTGGCGTGCGCCAGCATGGCATCCACGAGTCCCGAAAGCTCCTCGACGGTTTCACCCTTGGCACTGAGGGCAACCAGGAAACCCGCGATCTGCGCCGGAGTGGCTTCCCCGGACATGATGGTGTCCATCGCCCAGGACGTGTTGTCCGCCGTAAGGTCCCTGCCGCTGATCAAGGACGAGATGAGCCGGGGCCACGAGTTGGCGGACGCTGCGGAAGCCTGTGAAGTCACCTCCTGATGCTATCGAGGGAAGCTGCGGGCTGACCAATGTGAACGGGCGCGGGAACTTTTCGCAGCGAATTCGCGTCTTTGTAGAAAAAGTCCCTCGAAAAGGCGGTTTGCGTTGGGCAGCACGGACTTTTACAGACATAATGTCTATGTGACATCTGCGACCCATGCCCCCAGTACCCCGGCGCACCCCACGCTGAACCGCCCCAATATGGTTTCCGTTGGAACCGTCGTGTGGCTGTCCAGCGAGTTGATGTTCTTCGCCGGTCTCTTCGCCATGTACTTCACCCTGCGCTCCACCAGCGCGCAAATGTGGGCGGACGAGACAGCCAAGCTCAACTTCCCCTTCGCGCTCGCCAACACGATCGTCCTCGTGGCCAGTTCCTTCACTTGCCAGATGGGCGTCTTCGCCGCTGAGCGGCTCCAGCCGCGCCGGACCGGGGGTGCATTCCAGTTCTCCCGCTGGGGAATGAACGAATGGTTCCTCCTGACGTTCCTTATGGGTGCGTTCTTCGTCGCCGGCCAGGCCACCGAGTACGCCATGCTCGTTTCCGAGCACGTCTCGCTCTCCTCCAACGCCTATGGCTCTGCCTTCTACATGACCACCGGCTTCCACGGCCTCCACGTGATCGGCGGGCTCATCGCCTTCCTGCTCATCATGGGCCGGGCTTTTGCCGCGAAGAAGTTCGGGCACTTCGAAGCAACCTCTGCGATCGTCACCTCTTACTACTGGCACTTCGTGGACGTTGTGTGGATCGGCCTCTTCCTGGTCATCTACGTACTCAAGTAGCCAGCTTTGATTCTTTTTCTACAAGAGGCAGAATTTCAGGTAGCGGCTCCCAGAGCCGGCGCACGAACGACTAAAGGAACCACCACGTGAAGGCACTCTCACAAAAGCGGCGTCACCCACTTGCAGCAATAGCGCTGCTCCTGATGGGGCTCCTCCTCACGGGTGGGCTGTACGCCGTCGCCACCACAGTCAACGAGGCCAAGGCTTCCACCACCACCTACAGCGCGAACGACGTCGAAGAAGGCGGCAAGCTGTTTGACGCCAACTGCGCCACGTGCCACGGCTTCGGTGCCAGTGGAACCCAGGATGGTCCCTCCCTGGTGGGTGTCGGCGCCGCATCTGTGGACTTCCAGGTCGGCACCGGCCGCATGCCGATGCAGATGAACGGTCCCCAGGCCCTGGAGAAGCCCGTCCAGTTCAACGATGAACAGACCCGACAGCTTGCAGCCTACGTGGCTTCCCTGGGAGCCGGCCCGGCGGTTCCTGAGGAACATCTGCTGGACGAGGGCGGCAATGCCGCCGAAGGTGGAGAGCTTTTCCGCACCAACTGCGCGATGTGCCACAACGCTGCCGCCGCCGGCGGTGCGTTGACCCGGGGCAAGTTCGCACCGGGATTGGACGGGGTCTCGGGCAAGCACATCTACGAGGCCATGGTCACCGGCCCGCAGAACATGCCCGTTTTCAGTGACTCGAACATCACCCCCGAAGGCAAGCGCGACATCATCACCTTCCTGAAGCAGATCGAAACCACCGGATCTCCGGGCGGCGCGGCACTCGGGTCCCTCGGTCCCGTTGCCGAAGGCCTGTTCGTCTGGGTTGCCGGTCTGGGGATCATCATCGCGTTCACCATCTGGCTGACCTCCCGCACGTCCTGACGTCTGGCCGAGGCCCAAGAACTCCTGCTGCCCTGTCAGCAGATCGATATTAGAAAACTAACCCGGCAACCGCCGGGACGAGAGAAGGATGAGGCGAATTATGGGCAACCATAGTGACGGCAGTCCGAACCACTCGGGCACCGTAGCTACGGCTGGTCAGAATGAGGTGGAGAAGTTCCAGGACCCTGGACTTCCTCCACACCGTTTGCGCCTGGCTGACACGGACCCGAAGGCCGCAAAGCGGGCAGAACGGCAGGTCGCCTTACTATTTGGCATCTCTGTTGTTGGCACCCTGATCTTCCTGGTGGCGTATTTTGCCATCGATCTGGGGGTCGGAGAATCAGACATTGCTACCATCCGGCTGCAGAACATGCTGCTGGGGCTGGGCACTGCTTTTGCGATGCTGGGCATCGGTACCGGCATCGTGCACTGGGCCAAGGCCCTGATGCCGGACCACGAAGTCTCGGAAGAGCGCCACGCGATCCGCTACGAAGAGGACCGTGTCGCCGCCGTGCGCATCGTCGACGACATCGTCGAAGAGACGGGCATCAAGCGCCGCCCGCTGATCCGCAACACACTTCTGGGTGCCGTTGCACTGGCACCGCTTCCTGCCGTTGCCATCTTCGGCGACCTGGGTCCGCGTCCGGACAACAAGCTGGCGCACACCATGTGGGCCCCCCAGGACGGCAGGCTCAAGCGCCTTGCCCGCGACCCCGACGGCACACCCATTAGGGCCTCGGACGTCACCATCGGTTCGGCTTTCCATGTTATTCCAGAGGGCCTGAACGATCTCCATGAGGGCAAGCTCAACGAGAAGGCCAAGGCTGTTGTGCTGCTCATGCGTTTGGATCCTGCCTCACTGAACCCTTCGGAGGGACGCGAGGACTGGGGTTACAACGGCATCGTGGCCTACTCCAAGATCTGCACCCACGTCGGTTGTCCTGTTGCCCTGTATGAGCAGCAGACGCACCATCTGCTGTGCCCGTGCCACCAGTCCACCTTTGACCTCACTCAAGAGTGCAAGGTGATCTTCGGCCCCGCCAGCCGGCCGCTCCCCCAGCTGCCCATCGCAGTTGATGACGAGGGCTACCTGGTCGCCACCAGCGACTTCAAAGAACCCGTAGGACCAAGTTACTGGGAGCGTGATATGCATGAGCGCAGCATCGACAGCTGAGCCCGCTTTCGTCGCCAAAACCAAGACCGGTCGGTTTACCGACTTTGTCGATTCGCGTGTTGGCGGATCCGGAATCCTCCGGGAATTCGGCCGTAAGGTCTTCCCCGACCACTGGTCCTTCATGTTCGGCGAAGTGGCACTGTACTCCTTCGTGGTCCTGCTGCTCTCCGGCACGTTCCTGACGTTCTTCTTCGACCCGTCCATGGCGGAGACGCATTACGACGGTTCGTACGTTCCTTTGAAGGGCGTCGAAATGTCCGTCGCCTATAGCTCCTCACTGGACATCTCCTTCGACATCCGCGGCGGCCTCTTCATGCGCCAGGTCCATCACTGGGCCGCACTGCTGTTCGTGGCGTCCATTGCCGTGCACATGCTGCGCGTCTTCTTCACGGGAGCGTTCCGCAAGCCGCGTGAGATGAACTGGGTAGTGGGCGGGGTCCTGCTCATCCTGGCCATGGCAGCCGGCTTCACTGGCTACTCGCTCCCTGATGACCTGCTCTCCGGCAACGGCCTGCGGATCATCGACGGCGTCATCAAGTCCATTCCGGTTATCGGTACCTACATTTCGTTCTTCCTATTCGGCGGCGAGTTCCCGGGCACGGCAGTTATTGGTCGCCTGTACATGCTGCACATCCTGCTGGTGCCGGCCCTGATCCTGCTCATGATCGTGCTGCACCTGTTCATGGTGGTCATTCACAAGCACACCCAGTACCCCGGCCCGGGTCGCAACGACAACAACGTTGTGGGCTACCCCCTGGGTCCGGTTTACGCCGCCAAGGCCGGTGGGTTCTTCTTCATCGTCTTCGGTGTCCTGGCCCTGATGGCCGGATTCTTCACTATCAACCCGATCTGGAACTACGGACCCTACGATCCCTCCCCCGTTTCCGCCGGTACCCAGCCTGACTGGTACATCGGATTCGTCGACGGCGCCCTGCGACTGATGCCGGGCACATTCGGTGACTGGCAGGTTGAGCAGAACTGGTTCGGCTTCATCTTCTCATTCAACGTCCTGCTGCCGGCCCTCGTCCCTGCGGGCATCCTGTTCACCGTGATGTTCATGTACCCGTGGATCGAACGCTGGGTCACCAAGGACGACCGTGAGCACCACGTGCTTGACCGTCCCCGCAACGCCCCCACCCGCACCGCGATCGGCATGGCCGGCTTCGTCTGGTACTGCGTGATGTGGGCAGCAGCTGGATCCGACCTCATTGCAACCCACTTCGGTGTTTCCCTGAACGACGTCACGTACTGGCTGCGTGCACTGTTCTTCATCGGGCCGATCATTGCGTTCATCGTCACCAAGCGCGTTGCCCTGGCACTCCAGCGCAAGGACCGTGAAATCGCACTGCACGGACGTGAGACGGGCCGCATCGTGCGTCTGCCCCACGGTGAATTCATCGAGGTTCACGCACCGCTGGATGAGTACAAGCGCTACAAGCTGGTGGGATTCGAGTCACCGGAAGTCATTCCGGCCATTCCGAATGAACACGGCGTGGTGACCCGGAAGGAGAAGCGCCGCGCGCTCCTCTCCAAGTGGTTCTTCGAGGACCGGGTTGCCCCGGCAACCCCTGCCGAGCTTGAGGCCGCACACGGCCACGGCCACGCAGCGGTCGAAGCTCCAGAGGAAGCCAAGAGCCTGTCCCACTAGGTTCCACGTACTGAAGAGGCCCGGTCCACATGGACCGGGCCTCTTCTGTTTCCCAGCTGCAGCAACCCGTCACAGCCCGCTCTGCGGGCTGTCACGGGTTGGGAAGCGGCCGCCCTAGTGGTTGCGGGCCCGCCGCGCCCCCGGCCGCTGCAGCGGCACCCAGAGCTTGTACCGGTCCGCCCGGTAGTAGGACACGGAGTAGTCCACCATCGCCCGCGCCACGAACGCGTGCCGCTGGATCTTCAGCAGCGGAGACCCCACCTCGACATTGAGGAGCCGGGCCGTGGAGGGGGAAGCGGCCGTGGCCTCGATCATGTCCTCACCCCACTCCATCACCAGCCCGAACTGCTCGCTGAGTACGTTGTACAGGGATGTGGGAGGCTCGCCATCCAGGAGGCCGGGAACACGGTGCGCGGGAATGAAGTTTTCATCCACGCTCATGGGTTCCCCGTCCGCCAGGAGCAGCCGGCGGAAGCGGACCAACGGGGTTCCCTCGTCGAGTTGAAGCTCCCGCGCAAGGAACGCGCTGGCGCCGATCTGTTCGAAACTCAGCACCTTTGCCGCCGGGACCATGCCACGGCGCTGCATCTCCTCGCTGTACGAAGTCAGTTTGACCTGCAGGTCCACTTTGGGCCGGCGGACAAACGTGCCCAGTCCCACCACACGCTCGATGACCTCTTCGCCGACCAGCGCGTCAATTGCCTGCCGAACGGTCATCCTGGCAAGCCCAAAGCGCTCGGCGAGGTCGCGTTCGGATGGGAGCGCACTCCCGGGAGGGCACGACTCAGCGATGTAGGCCCGCAGGATTTCCCGGAGCTGGATATAGATGGACGTTCCGCTGGTGCGGTCAATCTCGCCCTTGATGCCCTTAGCGCCCGCCGCCATGGTCTCTCCCTGCCGTCGAATTTCCCCTTCCATTTTAGGTCAGGTCTAGACCAGCTCTGTCCGGCTCCAGCGCTGGTTGGGTGGCGACTGTGATGGGCCGATATATTTGGTCAGGAAAAAAATCAGTACCGACGGATGGGGCCGTCGCGACGAAGGAGTCCCCTTTGCCAACACACAAGGCCGTGGTTACGGCCTCTGTCGGGCTGCACGCCCGTCCCGCTGCCGTCTTCGTCCGGGCGGTTACCGACACCGGCTTGCCTGTCACCATCGCCAAGGCCGGCATCAGCGGCGTGGATGCCCGGTCGCTGCTCCAGGTCATGACGGCTGACTTCCACCACGGCTGCGAGGTGGAACTGGGCATCAGCGACACCGCCCTGGATGGGCCTGCAAGCCATCAGGAGGCCCGCGATGTCCTTCGGTCCCTTGCCGATCTCCTGGAGTCTCAGGGGGCGGCAAAGCAGCCGCCGAGGCTGACCGCTACCTAGCCGCGTCGCTGGCTTGGAACACAAACGACGTCGGGCCCCACCTGAGGTGGGGCCCGACGTCGTTCTTATGAGACTGCTTGCCTAGTGGGCGTGGTCTCCGCGGCTGTACTCGTAAACCCAGCCGATGAGCGCCACGACGGCGAGGCCAGCGGCGATGTAGAGGATCCACCAACCGACTGCCAGGCCGAGGAATCCGCCTGCGCAGGCAAGGCCGAGGACCAGCGGCCACCAGCTCCAAGGGCTGAAGTGGCCCTGCTCGCCGGCGCCCTCGTGGATCTCAGCATCGCTGCGGTCCTCGGGGCGGAGTCCTACGCGCTTGCCGGTGAAACCGAGGTATCCGCCGATCATGCCGGCGAGGCCGCCGACCAGGAGGATGCCCAGGATGCCGACCCATTCGCCCCAGTTGGTCAGGAAGCCGTATACCAGGGCTACGGGGACGAAGAAGAAGACTCCGGCGCCAAAGATCCAGGATTCGATTTTCACTGTGCGGTGTCCTTCTGGTCGGCGTTGCCCAGAACCTGGGCTGCAGGAGCGGGATTCTCAGCGGTGTGGACCTGGCGGAGCTCCGGGTGGTGCAGGTCCAGGGCGGGACGCTCGGACCGGATGCGCGGCAGCGACGTGAAGTTGTGCCGCGGCGGCGGGCAGGACGTGGCCCACTCCAGCGAGGCGCCGAAGCCCCAGGGATCATCCACTTCAACCTTCGGGGCGTTGCGCCAGGTGATGTACACGTTCCAGAAGAACGGGATAAGCGAGGCACCCAGGACGAAGGAGGCAACCGTGGAGAACTGGTTCATCCAGGTGAAGTTGTCCTCCACCAGGTAGTCGGCGTAGCGGCGGGGCATACCCTCAACACCCAGCCAGTGCTGGATGAGGAAGGTGCCGTGGAAGCCGAGGAAGAGGAGCCAGAAGTGGATCTTGCCCAGGCGCTCGTTCAGCATCTTGCCCGTGAACTTAGGCCACCAGAAGTAGAACCCGGCGAACATCGCAAACACCACGGTGCCGAACACCACGTAGTGGAAGTGGGCCACCACGAAGTAGGAGTCGGAGACGTGGAAGTCCAGCGGCGGGGAGGCCAGGATGATGCCGGTCAGGCCGCCGAAGAGGAAGGTGATGAGGAAGCCGATGCTCCACAGCATGGGCGTTTCGAAGGTAAGCGATCCGCGCCACATGGTGCCGATCCAGTTGAAGAACTTCACGCCGGTGGGCACCGCAATCAGCATGGTCATGAACGCGAAGAACGGCAGCAGGACCGAACCGGTGACGTACATGTGGTGCGCCCACACGGTGACAGACAGGGCGGCGATGGCGATGGTGGCGTAGACAAGGCCCTTGTAGCCGAAGATCGGTTTACGGCTGAAGACCGGGAAGATCTCCGAGACGATTCCGAAGAACGGCAGGGCGATGATGTACACCTCGGGGTGGCCAAAGAACCAGAAGAGGTGCTGCCACAGGACGGCGCCGCCGTTCTCCGGGTCGAAGATGTGGGCACCGAAGCGGCGGTCCGCACCCAGGGCGAACAGCGCTGCTGCCAGCGGCGGGAACGCCATGAGGACCAGGATGGCCGTGACCAGCGTGTTCCAGGTGAAGATCGGCATGCGCCACATGGTCATGCCGGGGGCGCGCATGCAGATGATGGTGGTGATGAAGTTGACCGCACCCAGGATGGTGCCGAAGCCGGACAACGCCAGGCCGAAGACCCACAGGTCCCCGCCGATGCCGGGGCTGAAGGTGGTGTTCGAGAGCGGCGCGTAGGCGAACCAGCCGAAGGAGGCGGCACCCTGCGGGGTGATGAAGCCCGAGACGGCGATAGTGGAGCCGAAGAGGAAGAACCAGAACGCCAGGGCGTTAAGGCGCGGGAACGCGACGTCGGGTGCACCGATCTGCAGGGGCATGATGACGTTTGCGAACCCGGCGAACAGCGGGGTTGCGAACATCAGGAGCATCACGGTGCCGTGCATGGTGAACAGCTGGTTGTACTGTTCCTTTGTCTGCAGGATCTGCATGCCGGGCTCGAAAAGTTCGGCACGGATGAGCAGAGCCATCACGCCACCCAGGCAGAAGAACACGAAGGACGCGATCAGGTACATGTACCCGATGGTCTTGTGGTCGGTGGAGGTGATCCAGTTGACGACGATGCGTCCCTTGGACTTGGGAACCACGGGAGCCGGCAGGACTCCGGTGGGTGCGGATTGAGTGTACGTAGCCACGTCGCTCCCCTTACTTAATTTCGTTCAGGTTCGGGTTGCGGTCGTACTCCACACCGAGGAGGCCCGTGTTGCCCGCGGCCTTCAGGTCGTCCATGTGGGCCTGGAATTCGGCCTCGGACACCACCTTCACGCGGAACAGCATTTCGGAGTGGTACTCGCCGCAGAGTTCGGCGCACTTGCCGTCGTAGGTGCCCTCTTTAGTGGGGGTAAACCGGATGTAGTTGGTCTTGCCCGGGATCATGTCGCGCTTCTGCAGGAAGGCGGGAACCCAGAAGGAGTGGATGACGTCGCGTGCGTTCAACTCCAGGTCGACGGACTTGTTAACCGGCAAGTACAGGGTTGGGAGCTGTTCCTTGTCGATGGTGTTGCCGGTCAGGTGCGCCTGGACGCCGGCCTCGTGGACGTCTTCTTCGATGACGTCCCCGGCCTTGTAGTTGAAGTCCCACGCCCACTGCTTGCCGCGGACGTCAACGACGACGTCGGCTGGCTGGGAGCGGTCGTCAATGGCCTGCTGGTCGCGGTCGGTGAAGTAGAAGAACACCAGGACCATGAACAGCGGGATGGTGAGGTAGAAGACTTCCAGGGGAAGGTTGAAGCTGGTCTGCCGCGGGAACCCGACGGTGCCCTTGCGGCGGCGGTAGGCCACGATGCACCAAACGATCAGGCCCCAGGTAATGATGCCCACAACCAGGGCGGCAATCCATGAGTTGACCCAGAGGTCCATGATGCGGTCGGTGTTGCTGGTGGTGCCACGTTCAGTGGGCAGCCACCCCTTCTCTACCTCTGGCGAACATCCGGTCAAAACCAACGCGCCGGCAATAGCCAAGCCAGTGATCGTTGTGATCGTTTTGCGTCGGCTGCCGGTTCGGTTCTGCGAACTCACAGACGGCCCTTCCTACTTGTTGCTGTTGTCCGGGCGCACATCGGCGCCCCGGGCACACTAAAAGTTTTACTACTCGGTGTAGAGCTTACCGCTCCCCCGGGCGTTTCGCCCACATGTCGGCGCCGTGCCTCCAACCAATGTTCATGGCAGGGGGCACGGCGCCGGCACCGGGCGACACAACCGGCTTAGTGGAAGGAGTCTCCACATGCGCAGGAGCCACCGGCATTGGGGTTGTCGATGGTGAAGCCCTGCTTCGAAATGGTGTCCTCGAAGTCGATGCTTGCGCCGCTGAGGTACGGGACGCTCATCTTGTCCACGACAACCTCGACGCCGTCGAAGTCCCGGACGGCATCTCCGTCGAGGAGCCGCTCGTCAAAGTAAAGCTGGTAGATCAGTCCTGAGCAGCCGCCGGGCTGCACTGCAACCCGAAGGCGCAAATCCGTACGGCCTTCCTGCTCGAGAAGACTGCGGACCTTGCCTGCTGCGACGTCGGTCAGGTTGACCTCGTGAACCGGCAGCTCGCCGGCAGCGCTGGTGGTTTCGGTGCTGTTCTCATTGGTTGCGGTGCTCATTGGCCTACCTTCTTAGGACGGGTCCTGGCGGCTCCGCCTTGGCGGTGCCAGCCCCTACGGATTGGGGTACGGGCTATAGCTACATGCTACGCGGGACAGCCTTGTAGCTCTAACTCCTGACGTAACCATGGAAGGCCGCCTCTTGTTCCCCGCGCGCCGCTTTCAGTCCCCCCGGCGCCGTAATCCCTGGCTGTTCAGCCGCACGAACATCAGCGCCTCGGCCAGGATGGCTTTCCGGAAGTCGCCGAGGTGGAGGGATTCGTTGGCGCTGTGGGCGCGGGAGTCCGGATCCTCCACGCCCGTCACCAGGATCTGCGCGTCCGGATAGAGCTCCAGCAGGTCCGCGATGAAGGGGATCGAACCGCCGATGCCGGTTTCGACGGCCGGGACACCCCAGGCCTCGCCAAGGGCCCACATGGCCACCTGTGCGGCCGGCGAGGAGGTATCGGTCTGGAAGGGGTTGCCGCTCTCCCCCGGCGTGAAGATGATCCTGGCGCCGAACGGCGCGTTGGCTTCGACGTGCCGGCGCACCGCGTCCATGGCGGCCGCGGGATCCTGGCCGGGGGCGAGCCGAAGGCTGAATTTGGCACGGGCCCGTGGCAGCAGCGTGTTGGATGCGACGGCCACCGCCGGGGCATCGATACCGATGATCGACAGGGCCGGCTTCGTCCACAGGCGCGAGGCGATGCTGCCCGATCCGGCGAGCCGGACGCCGTCGAGCACGGATGCATCGGCGCGGTAGTCGGCTTCGGGGAGGTCCACTGCGGCCTGGTCCGTGGCGACGAGGCCGTCGATGGCAACGTTGCCGTCGGCATCATGGAACGTCGCGATCAGGCGGGACAGCAGCGTGGGCGCGTCCAGCACAGGACCGCCGTACATACCGGAATGCACCGCGTGTTCCAGTACCTGCACTTCAACGGTGCCGTCCACGAGCCCCCGCAGGCTGGTGGTGAGCGCGGGAACGCCCACCTTCCAGTTGCTTGAATCGGCGACGACGATGACGTCAGCCCGCAGCAGGTCCCGGTGGGCTTCGAGGAACTGACGGAATGTGGGTGATCCGGCTTCCTCCTCCCCTTCGAAGAAGAAGGTGACGCCGAGGCCCAGCGCCTCACCGAGGACCTCGGAAACGGCGGTGTAGGCGGCAATGTGGGCCATGATGCCCGCTTTGTCATCCGCCGCACCCCGCCCGAAGAGGCGCCCGTCCTTCTCCTCTGCGGTGAATGGCTGCGTCTTCCAAAGCGTTTCGTCTCCGGCCGGCTGGACGTCGTGGTGGGCGTAGAGCAGGATGGTGGGCTTGCCCTCGGCGGCTGGACGGCGGGCCACGACGGCAGGACCCCCTGGAGTGCCGTCGTCCTTCATGCAACCGAGGACCTGCACCGGTTCAAGGCCAGCAGCACGGAGCAGTTCCGCGACTGCTTCCGCGCTGCGTTCCAGCGGCGCCCGTTCGAAGCTTGGCCAGGCAATGCCCGGGATAGCGACGAGTTCCTTGAGCCGGGCCAGGGTCCAGTCAAAGGCCTGATCGATTGACGCGCGGAGTTCTTCCGTGACGTTTTGTCCTGCCCGGCCCGGGGTGACGGGACCGGCCGAGTTGAATGCAGCAGCCTGGGGTGATGAAGTCATGGCGAAAACATTACCCCCGTCACATCCCGGCCCTTGGGAGCCCAAGACCGGGAGGGCGGCCTGCGCCGGCCTGCAAGGGTATTCTGTTCTGGTGTTCGGACGTAAAAAGGAAGCGCCCTCGGCGCAGGAATCAGTAGACCGGCAGGCGGCAGACGCTGCGGCGCAGCCTGGCAGCGTTGTTGGCAAGGGAGCCCCAACCCCCACCCGCAAGGCGCAGGAAGCGGCGCGCAAGCGTCCGCTGGTGCCGGAGGACCGCAAGGCGTCCAAGGCCGCCGAGCGCCAGGCGATCCAGGACCAGCGGCAGAAGATGCGCCAGGCGCTGGACACCGGCGACGAGAGGTTCCTCCCCCTGCGGGATAAGGGCCCGCAGAAGCGGTTCGCCCGCGATTACGTGGATGCCCGCTTCAGCCTCGGCGAATATCTGATGTTCGGAGCCCTGGTTTTTGTCCTGGTATCCCTGGTGGTGCCTGCTTCGAGCGACCTGATGATCTACGTCCTGGGTGGATTCTGGGTCATGTTCCTGGCCGTATTCCTGGACGTGTTCATCCTGTCCCGCAAACTCCGTAAGCGGCTCACGGAAAAATTCGGCGAGGTGGAACGCGGCACCGTCTGGTACGGCTCCATGCGCTCCCTGCAGTTCCGCAAACTGCGCCTTCCCAAGCCCCAGGTCAAGCGCGGCCAGTACCCGGCCTGAGCAAACGGCACCAGCTGCAGCAACAGCAAACCCCGGCGGAATCATCCGCCGGGGTTTGTCGCTTTAAGGTGATCCCTACGCCCGGCGGTTTTTCGCCAAAGCGCGGTTGATGCGGGCCGCCCAGAACGGTCCTTCATAGAGGAATGCCGTGTAGCCCTGGACGAGTGTTGCTCCGGCATCAAGCCTGTCCTGGACGTCCTGTGCCGTTTCGACGCCGCCCACGGCCACGAGCGTCAGCGCATCCCCCGTTGCCTGCTTCAGGCGCCGCAGCACCTCCAACGACCGCTGCTTCAGGGGCGCGCCCGAAAGCCCGCCCGCCCCGCATTTTTCGACCTCGCCCGCAGGGCTGCTGAGACCGGTCCGGGCAATGGTGGTGTTGGTGGCGATGATGCCATCCAGCTTGAGGTCCAGCGCCAGGCGGGCGACGTCGTCGATATCCTCGTCGCTTAGGTCCGGAGCAATCTTCACCAGAAGGGGCACATGGCGCCCCGCGGCCCGGTCTGCTTCCTGCCCTACCGCGGTGAGCAGCGGGCGGAGGGTTTCCACGTCCTGGAGCAGCCGCAGTCCGGGCGTGTTCGGGGAGCTGACATTGACCACGAGGTAGTCGGCGGCAGGAGCCAGGCTGCGGGCACTGACCAGGTAGTCGTCCACGGCGTCGGCAAGTTCCACGGCCTTGGTCTTGCCGATGTTGACGCCGATGACGGGACGGACGCCTGCGTGCCTGCGCTGCAGCGCAGCACGGGCGGCCTTCAGGCGGGGGGCGACGGCGGCGGCACCGTCGTTATTGAAGCCCATCCGGTTGATCACGGCGCGGTCCTGCACCAGCCGGAAAAGCCGCGGCTTTTCGTTGCCGGGCTGGGCCTGCCCGGTAATGGTACCCACTTCCACGTGGCCGAAGCCCAGCTCGGAGAGGGCCTCGATGCCAAGGCCTTCCTTGTCGAAGCCGGCGGCGAGTCCGAACGGCGACGGGAAGGTCACGCCAAAAGCCGTGGTCTGCAACGACGGCGCCGGAGCCGTTACTTTCTGCAGGATTTTGCCGGCCCCGGAGGCATGCGCGAACCGGATGCCCTTGAAACCGATTTTGTGGGCGCGCTCGGCGTCCATCCATGAAAAGGCCAGCCTGAAGAAGGTGGGGTAAACGCGCATGCCTCCAGTCTTCCGCCTCCGACAGCCTGTTCCAAAATCACACGGAGCGGATGCGGCCCGCATTAGCATGAATCCATGGGCTGGCAGCAGGACATCCTGGGTGAGGAGTTCGAATCCCTTGCCTTCACTGCGGCAGGCCCCGACGGCGTTGAACGGACGGCCACGCTGGTCCGGTTCCGCCCGGCCGGGGACGGCTCCGGCCAGTCCCGGAAGCCGCGCCGCGCCGTCCTCTTCCTCCACGGCTGGAGCGACTACTTCTTCAATGTGGACCTGGCACGCTTTTGGTGGACGGCGGGCTACGACTTCTATGCGCTGGATATGCACAACCATGGCCGGAGCCTGCGGCCCGAGTATCCGGGCGGCTATGTATCGGACCTTGCCGACTATGACGCGGAAATTGAAGAGGCCATCCGCCTTATCAGCCGGGAGGGTGCGGCGGGGTCGTTGACCCTGATGGGTCATTCCACCGGCGGCCTCGTGGCCGTGCTGTGGGCCAGCAGGCGGCCCGGGAGCGTGTCGCACCTGATCCTGAACAGCCCCTGGCTGGAAATGCACGGCAACAGCCTGGTGCGGCGGGCAGCCTCCGGCATGGTGGGCCCGGTGGCCCGGATCCGGCCCGAAGCCGTACTGCGGCTGCCCGAGCGCGGCTTCTACTGGCGCACGATCAGCAGCGCGGCTGAAGGCGAATGGCCCCTCGATGAACGGTACCGTCCGCCCATGGCCTTCCCTGTCCGCGCCGGCTGGCTCAGTGCGGTGCTGGCCGGGCACGCCAAGGTGGCGCGCGGGCTGAACATCGAGGTGCCCATCCTGGTCCTGCTCTCCCGCGGCAGCGCGAACGGGCTCTTTTGGTCCGAGGAGATGCGCCGCACGGACGCGGTCCTTGACGTCAACACCATCAGCGCCCGGGCCCTCACGCTCGGCCGGACGGTGACGATCGAGCGGATCGACGGCGCGCTGCACGATGTCTTCCTCTCACCCGCCGCGGTGCGTGCGGACGCTTACGGCAGGCTGGCCCGCTGGCTGTCCGCCTATGGCGGCGCTCCCCTTCCGCCAGTCCCGCCCGGGCCGCATCCATGACGGCGGAACATCACGCCGTCGGGGAACCCAGCGGCGAGTGGACAGCGGATATCCTTGGCCCCCCGTTCCAGCAGCGAACGCTGCCGCTGGCACCCGATGACGAGGGCGACGTCGTCGCGACCCTCGTGCGGTGCCCCGTCCCGGCGCCGGGACCCTCCCCCGCGCGGCTCAGCGGCTACCCCGCCGAGGGCCGCCCCGGGCTTTGAGTGTTCAGGCCTGGTCCCGGGTTACGGCGTCCACGGGCCGGGCAGCGTCGACTGCGCCCCCGTAGCGGCGGTCCCGCCGGGCATACTCTTCCACGGCAGCCCATAGCGTGCGCCGGTCGACGTCGGGCCACAGCGTATCCATGAAGACAAACTCGGCATAGGCGGACTGCCAGAGCATGAAGTTGGACAAACGCTGTTCCCCGGAGCTGCGGAGGAAGAGGTCCACGTCCGGCAGGTCCGGCTCGTCCAGGTACTTCTGGATGGTCCGTTCGGTGATGGCGTTAGGCTTCAACCGTCCGGCGGCGACGTCGGCCGCGATGGCGGACACCGCATCAGTAATTTCCGCGCGGCCGCCGTAATTGACACACATGGTCAACGTGCACGTGCTGTTGGCCGCAGTGTATTCCTCGGCCTCCTCGAGTTCCCGGATGACAGATCCCCAGAGCCTGGGCCGCCGGCCGGACCATCGGACCCGCACCCCCCACTCGTCCAGCTGGTTCCGCTGGCGCCGCAGCACATCCTTGTTGAATCCCATCAGGAAGCGGACTTCCTCCGGCGACCGCCGCCAGTTCTCCGTGGAGAAGGCGTAGACGCTGACGTATTCAATGCCCAGTTCGATGGCGCCGGCCATGACGTCCAGCAGCGCCGGTTCGCCGGCTTTGTGGCCCTCGATGCGCGGCAGTCCGCGCTGGTTCGCCCAGCGGCCGTTGCCGTCCATGACGATGGCGACGTGGCGGGGGATGAATTCCGCCGGAATGGACGGCGCCACGGCCCCGGAAGGATGCGGGTACGGCGCCACCACCGGGTGGGTGCGCTTGCGGGATACGTTGTTCTTTTTTCCCAGGGCCACTGTCAGCTTCGCTCCACATGTTTGAGGGATTTGAGGACTCGTTCGAGATGCCACTGCAGGTAGGCCGCGACCAGGCCCGCGGCCTCCTTGCGGTGCACTGGCAGGGATGCATCCGCCGTGCCCCAGTCGCCCGTCAGCAGCGCTGCCAGCAGGACGACAGTTTCGGGGGCCGGCGCAGGTGAGCCGGGAGGCCTGCAACCGCTGCAGACCATCCCGCCCAGGGGGGCCGCGAACGCGGTGTGGGGGCCAGGCAGTCCGCAGCGGGCACATTCGGTGAAGCTGGGCGCCCAGCCGCCCGTGGCCAGCGCCCGCAGCAGGTAGGAATCGAGGATCAGGCCCGGTGCGTGTTCATCCCGGCTGAGGGCGGCCAGGGCGCCGACCAGCAGGTTGTACTGGGCGGTGCCGGACTCGCCATCCACGTCCGTCAGCTTCTCCGCGGTTTCGGTCATGGCAGCAGCAACCGTGTACCGGCCGTAATCGGCCGCGATGCTCCCCCCGTACGCTCCCTTGGCCACGGCCTGGGTGACGATGTCCAGGGTGCGGCCCGAGACCAGCTGCAGATCCGCCACCATGAACGGTTCCAGCCTCGCCCCGAACCGGCTGCTGGTGCGCCGCACGCCCTTGGCCACCGCACGGACCTGGCCGTGATGCTTGGTCAAGAGGGTGATGATGCGGTCCGCCTCGCCCAGCTTGTGCGTGCGGAGCACGACGGCGTCATCCCGGTACGCGCGGGAGGCGAAAGAGTGTTGGGCCACGCTTTATCTTCCCATCCTCTTGGCTTCGCATCCCACCGGGCACAGCCGTGCCGCCGGGCAGATGTCCCGGCGGCACGGCTGGCAGGTGTCAGGCCTGTGCGTCCCGGATGGCGCGGTTCACGGCGGAGATGACAGCCTTCAAAGCGGACATGCTGGTGTTGGCATCGATGCCCACGCCCCACAGGACCCGGTCCCCCACTGCCGCCTCGACATACGCGGCGGCCAGGGCGTTGCCGCCCTCGGAGAGTGCGTGCTCGCTGTAGTCCAGGACGCGGACATCCACGCCATCCTCATGCAGGATGCTCAGCAGCGCCGCGATGGGACCGTTTCCGGTGCCGGTGCGGCTGACCTGCACACCGTCGATGGTGAGGGAGGCGTGCAGGGTCATGCCGCCGTCGTCGTCCGTTTCGGTCTTGACGGCACCGAGCGCGTAGCGCCCCCACTGCCCGTCAGCCTTGCCGGAGGGCAGGTACTCGTCCTGGAAGATCTGCCACAGCTGGGCGCCGCTCACCTCGCCGCCCACGGTATCGGTGCGCCGCTGGATGACGCCGGAGAACTCGATCTGCGCGCGGCGCGGCAGGTCCAGGCTGTGCTCGTTCTTGAGCAGGTAGGCCACGCCGCCCTTGCCGGACTGGGAGTTCACGCGGATGACGGCCTCGTAGCTGCGGCCCAGGTCCTTGGGGTCGATGGGCAGGTACGGAACCTGCCAGGTGAAGTCCGCCACGTCCTTTCCGGCGGCAGCTGCATCGCGTTCCAGGGCCTCGAAGCCCTTCTTGATGGCGTCCTGGTGGGAGCCGGAGAACGCCGTGAAAACGAGGTCGCCACCGTACGGGGACCGTTCCGGAACGGGCAGCTGGTTGCAATACTCCACGGTGCGGCGGATGTCGTCGATGTCGGAGAAGTCAATCATCGGGTCGATGCCCTGGACGAGCAGGTTCAGGCCCAGGGTGACCAGGTCCACGTTGCCGGTCCGCTCGCCGTTGCCGAAGAGGCAGCCTTCGATACGGTCCGCGCCGGCCATGTATCCCAGTTCGGCGGCGGCCACGCCGGTGCCGCGGTCGTTGTGCGGGTGCAGGGACAGGATGATGCCCTCGCGGGGGTGCAGGTGGCGGCTCATCCACTCGATGGAATCCGCGTACACGTTGGGCGTGGCCATTTCCACGGTGGCGGGCAGGTTGATGATGACCTGGCGGTCTGCCGAGGCTTCGAAGACGTCGGCGACGGCGTTGCAGACGCGGACTGCGTACTCCAGCTCTGTTCCCGTGAAGGACTCCGGCGAGTACTCGTAGGTGACGTGGGTATCACCCAGGGTTTCCTCGTACTTCTTGCACAGCCGCGCACCCTGCAGCGCGATGTCCAGGATGCCGTCTTCGTCCTGGTTGAACACCACGCGGCGCTGCAGGACCGAGGTGGAGTTGTACAGGTGGACGATTGCCTGCTTGGCGCCGACCAGGGATTCGTACGTCCGCTCGATCAGGTGCTCGCGGGCCTGCGTCAGGACCTGGATGGTGACGTCGTCCGGGATGTGGTTGCCCTCGATCAGCTGGCGGACGAAGTCGAAGTCAGTCTGGGATGCGGACGGGAAACCGACCTCGATTTCCTTGTAGCCCATGCGGACCAGCAGGTCGAACATCTTCATCTTGCGTGCCGGGCTCATGGGGTCAATCAGGGCCTGGTTGCCGTCGCGCAGGTCAACTGCGCACCAGCGCGGAGCCTTCGTGATGACTTTGTCCGGCCAGGTGCGGTCCGGCAGTTCGACTTTGATCAGGTCCTGGAACGGCGTGTACCGGTGGGCAGGCATTCCTGAGGGCTTTTGTGCGTTTCGCATTACGTGGGGCCTTTTCTGGAGATCTTCATTGAAAGGGTGGCCGGGCAACACAAACTCCGCAGCGAGGGATGGCCTTGCGCTAGATCGCGTCTGGGGCCTCGCCGCGGCAGCTAAGGAGAAGGAGCTCTGCACGCACATTCTGAGCGTAGCACGCGTGCGTAAGATGAAAGGGCACTACCGTCCGTAAAGTCCACCATGCAGACCTCTCCGGCGCTGGAGCCGGATATGGAGCCTGCAGCAAAGGAGTTTCAGTGCCCATTTCGGGGATCGACCTTTCCACCATAGATCACACGGTCCGGCCGCAGGATGACCTGTACCAGCACGTCAACGGCGCCTGGCTGAAGGCCACCGAAATTCCCGACGACCGCCCACTCGAGGGCACATTCACCGCCTTGCGGGACGGTTCCGAGATAGCCGTCCGGGACATCATCGAGGAAGCGGCGGCCAAGGCCGGTTCGGCCAGCGGGATCGAGCGCAAGATTGGTGGCCTCTACAGCAGCTTCATGGATGAGGAAACCGTGGAGGCCAAGGGGATGGAACCCATCCGGCAGCGGATTGCGGACGTCTTCGCCACTGCCTCCGCCGCCGACCTCGTTGCACTGGCAGGGCGGCTGTTCCGCTCGGACGTGGGTGGCCTCTTTTATATCTACCCGGCCCCCGACGCCGGGAATCCGGACCGCGTCCTGCTGTACACCGGCCAGGGCGGCCTGGGGCTTCCGGACGAGTCCTACTACCGTGAAGACAAATTCGCGCCCATGGTGTCCGCGTACCGGTCGCATGTGCAGACCATGTTCGGCCTTGCCGGCGTGGCAGACGCGGAAGCCGCGGCGGGACGGGTGGTGGAGCTCGAAACGAAGCTCGCGGCACACCACTGGGACAACGTCACGCTGCGGAATCCGCAGAAGACCTACAACCTGAAGAGCGCGGATGAAGCGTCAGCCCTGTTCCCCCACCTTGCCACCTGGTTTGAGGCGGCGGGCATCGACGGGGACAAGCGGCAGGAGATCGTGGTGAGCACGCCGCCCTTCTTTGAAGGTGCCGCCGGGCTCCTGGACTCCGAACCGTTGTCCGTGTGGCAGGAATGGCTCGCCATGCGCGTGATCAGTGCCGCTGCACCCTACTTGTCGTCCGCTTTCGTTGACGCGAATTTCGCGTTCTACGGCACTACCATCAGCGGCACGCCCCGCAACAAGGACCGGTGGAAGCGCGGAGTGGCCGTGGTGGAGGCTGCCCTGGGCGAGGCCGTGGGCCAGATCTATGTGGCCCGGCACTTCCCGGAGACGCACAAGGCCCGGATGCAGACCCTGGTCGCCAACCTGATCGAGGCCTACCGCCGCAGTATCACGGGGGTGGGCTGGATGGGTGAGGCCACGAAGGCCGAGGCACTGCGGAAGCTCGAAGGCTTCCGGGCAAAGATTGGCTTCCCTGACGAATGGATCGATTATTCCGCCGTGGAGATCGATCCTGCCGACCTGCTCGGCAACGTGGAGCGGGCGCACAACGCCGACGTCGACCGCCACCTTGATGAGGTGGGCAAGCCGGTGGACCGCAACAAGTGGCTGATGACCCCGCAGACGGTCAACGCCTACTACCACCCGATGATGAACGAGATCGTTTTCCCCGCCGCGATCCTGCAGCCGCCGTTCTTCACCGCCGACGCCGATGACGCCGTTAATTACGGAGGCATCGGCGCAGTGATCGGCCACGAGATCGGCCACGGCTTCGATGACCAGGGTTCGCAGTTCGACGGCGGCGGCACCCTTCGGAACTGGTGGACGGACGAGGACCGGCAGGCCTTCGAACAGCTCACGGCCAAGCTGGTAGCCCAGTACGATGCCTTGTCGCCGTCGGCCGCCCCCGGGCATCACGTGAACGGGCGGCTCACCCTGGGCGAGAACATCGGCGACCTGGCAGGCCTGGCCATCGCCTACAAGGCGTACCTGATCAGCCTGGACGGCAGGGAACCGGAAGTCCTGGACGGCCTCACCGGCCCGCAGCGCTTCTTCGCCTCCTGGGCGGCCGGTTGGCGCCAGGTGATCCGGCAGGAAGAGGCCGTCCGCCGGCTTGCCACGGACCCCCACTCCCCGAACGAGTTCCGGACGAACGCCATTGCGAAAAACCTGGACGCGTTCCACGAGGCGTTCGACGTCACTGAACAGGACGGCATGTGGATGCCGCCTGCGGAGCGGGTCAGCATCTGGTAGGTCTCCCGGGACGCTGCCCTAGCCGAAAGCGGGGCGCCACCCTGGTGGGTGGCGCCCCGCTTTCGGTTATATGGAGGATTTACTCCTGGACGATCAGGTACGGGTTGGCCTGCTGGCATGTCGCGTCGCCAGCCGTCTGGTTGACGATATCGTCGGGCAGCGCGGCCCCCGCCCCGGACCCGTAGGTGGTGCCCGAGGTAAAGTCCGTGCCAAGGTAGACCTGCACTCCTGAGACACCGGGGGCGGGAACCAGCTGGCCCGCCGGGATGCCCAGCAGTGCGGCGACGTCGGCGGCAACATCGGCGAAGTCAGAACCGTAGTAGACCACGGATTGTTCCACGGCTGCGTTTTCGAACTGGGCGGCCTGCGTGAACCCACCGGAGACCAGGGCCTGCACGATTTCCTGGGCACGGCCGGGGACACCGGTGCCGTTGGCCACCGTCACCGGCTGCAGCGCCTTGTCGTATGGTGGCGGCGCCGGAACCGTTTCGGTGGGGGCGGCCGACGGCGGTGCACTTTCGCCGGGCGCTGGCGTGGCGGGCGCGGTGGGGTCGGTCAGGTCCACGTCCTGCCGGAGCGCAGCGAAGAGCTGGGAGCCGGCTGGTTCGGCGATCTGGAGCCTGTTCGGATCAAGGTCCGCCGGTGTGGTGGGGACGGCGACGAACGCCACCTTGCTGATATCGATGTCCTTGAGCCGGTTGCCGATGGTCAGCAGGGTGGGCACGGAAGCCAGGCCTTCATCCACCGTCAGGTTCTGGGTCACGACGTCGGCGATCTTCAGCATCTTGCCGGGATCGGACAGGGTGCCGTCGTCCTTGATCTTCCGGGTCAGCGACGAGAGGAAGCCCTGCTGCGCCTTGATGCGGCCCAGGTCGCCGCCGTCGGCAAAGGCATGCCGGGTGCGCAGGAAGGCAAGTGCCTGCTCGCCCTGGACCATCGAGGTGCCAGCAGGCAGCCGCAGCCGGGAGTCAGGGTCGTACACGGCGTCGCTGATGCAGACTTCCACGCCGCCCACAGCGTTGGACAGTTCCTTCACGGCGTTGAAGTCGGCCATCATGAAATGGTCCACTTCCAGGCCGGTGATCTTGTTGACAGTGTCCACAGCGCAGCCGATGCCGGCTTCCGTCATGGCCTCGTTGATCATGATGCCGCTCCGGGCAGGGTGTTCCTGGCCGGTCTTCTCGTCCTTGCACTTGGGAATGTCCACCAGCAGGTCGCGCGGGAAACTAATGACGCTGACTCGTTTGTTGTCTTCCGAGATGTCCATCAGCATCATGACGTCCGATTTGCCGTACCCCGCGGAAAGGTCGGCTTCGCCGTACTCGGCGTTCTTGCCGTCCCGTGTGTCCGAGCCCAGGATGAGGATCTGCATCCTGCCCGTCGCGTCGCTGACCATCTCGCTGTTGCCTCCGCCGGCGTTCAAGGGCGCCTTGGAAATGTTGTTGTGGAGGCGCAGGTACCAGAATCCGGCGAAAGCCAGGCCGCAGATGATGGCCACTGACAGGACACCGGTGACGATCTTGAGCCAGACGGGCATGCCGCGGAGTGGGCCAAGATGCCGTGCGGTCCCTAAGGCGCTATCGTGCGCGTGCCGGGATACGGGTCCTGTTCCCGCTGGCGCATCAGCTTCGTTGTCGCGTATATCGCGGCCTCGAACCACGTGGTGAACCTTCCTCTAAATTCAAAATCCGGCCCATTTTAGTGGTCCAGTCTGGGAAAACGCCGGGCGTCCGCCCGGCCGCGGCGGCACAGGCCGGATCAGAAACCGAGTTTGACCAGTTGTTTCGGGTCGCGCTGCCAGTCCTTGGCCACCTTGACGTGGAGGTCGAGGTAGATCCGCGTGCCGAGCAGCGCCTCGATCCCCTTGCGCGCGTTGGTGCCCACCTCGCGAAGCCTGCTGCCGCCCTTGCCGATGATGATGGCCTTCTGCGAAGGGCGCTCCACATACAGGTTCACGCGCACATCCAGGAGCGGGTTGTCGTCAGGCCGGTCCTCCCGCGGAACGATCTCTTCGACCACCACGGCCAGGGAGTGGGGCAACTCGTCCCGCACGCCCTCGAGCGCGGCTTCCCGGATGAGTTCGGCGACCATCACCGCTTCCGGTTCGTCCGTGAGCTCGCCATCGGGATACAGCGGAGGCGACGGCGGCATGTGGCTGATCAGGACGTCAGCGACAGTATCCACCTGGAAACCGTCCGTGGCGGAGACCGGCACGATGTCCTTCCAGCCCTCCTCCCCCAGGACTTCGCGGCCGAGTTCCGCCACGGCAAGGAGCTGCTCGGTCAGTGCCTGGCGGTCCACCAGGTCCGCCTTGGTGACGATGGCGATGACCGGCTTGCGGCCCACCGCCGCCAGCTGGGCGGCGATAAATTTATCGCCGGGGCCGATCTTTTCATTGGCCGGCAGGCAGAACCCAATGGCGTCAACCTCAGCGAGGGTGTCCGCGACGAGGTCGTTCAGGCGCTTTCCAAGGAGGGTACGCGGGCGGTGCAGGCCCGGGGTGTCCACCAGGATCAGCTGGGCATCGTCCCGGTGCACAATGCCGCGGATGGTGTGGCGGGTGGTTTGCGGCTTCGCGGAGGTGATGGCCACTTTCTTCCCCACCAGGGCGTTCGTCAGGGTGGACTTTCCGGCATTGGGCCGGCCCACCAGGACTGAGAATCCTGCGTGGAAGCCTCCGAAGTCTTCCGGTGCTGCCTTATTTTTCTTGCTCACGTGGAACTCCCTGCTGGGTTGTGTCCGCCTCTTCGAGGAGGTCTTCAAAGTCAGTGTCTACTCTTGGCACCGGCGCCGCAATGATGTGGCTGACGCGGTTGCGCCGGCCTTCCAGCCGGTCGGCCCGGAGTGAAACGCCGTGGACTTCAACCTGGCTTCCCACGATGGGGACGCGGCCCAGCGCCTTGGCAAGGAGGCCGCCCACGGTGTCCACTTCGTCGTCGTCCAGCTCGATGTCGAAGAGCTCGCCCAGGTCATCGATGCTCATCCGTGCGCTGACCCGGTAGGAACCGTCTCCAAGCTCAACGGCTTCGGCGCTTTCCGTGTCGTACTCGTCCACAATTTCACCCACGATTTCCTCGATCAGGTCCTCGAGGGTGACCAGGCCGGCGGTGCCGCCGTATTCGTCGATGACGATGGCGACATGGGTGGATTCCTTCTGCAGTTCGCGCAGCAGGTCGCTCACGGGTTTGGACTCGGGGACGTACCGGACCTCGCGGGCCAGCGAGTCCACCAGGGGCGGTTCCGCGTCCGGGGCGAGTCCATGGACGGCGGCGGCCACGTCCTTCAGGTAGATGATGCCGAGAATATGGTCCGTGTCCTCGCCGATCACGGGAATCCTCGAGTAGCCGGACCGGAGGAACAGGGACATGGCCTGGTGCAGGCTCGATCCGGATTCGATGCTGACGATGTCCGTCCTGGGGACCATGACGGCGCGCACCAGCGTGTCGCCGAAGTCGAACACCGACTGGATCATCTCGGCTTCGGTGTCCTCAATCATGTCCGATTCGCTGGCGCGCTCCACCAGTTCACGGAACTCCTGCTCGCTGAAGAACGACTCGTCACCGCCGGGCGCGCCGGGCGCGGCCGAGCTGCCCAGGGCCACGAGCAAACCAGGGATGGGCCCCAGGATCCAGGTCAGGAACCGGATCGTGGGGGCCGTGAACCGGACCACGGCCGCGGAGTGCAGCCGTCCGAGCTGGCGGGGCGAAACGCCCACGATGACGAATCCGAGCAGCGCCATGATGCCCGTGGCCGCCAGCCCGGCAAGCCAGATGTTGTCCAGCAGGCTGTAGAGCAGGACGGCAACAGCCACGGCGGAGGCCATTTCGAACCAGATCCGCCAGAACCGCAGCGCACGGATGTGGGCAACCGGCTGGGCAAGGATGCGGCGCATCGCGGTGCTCCGGCTCCGAAGGAGCGCTTCCTCCGCGTCATGGCGCGGAAGGAAATTGAAAGCGGCTTCGGCGGCCGTCAGCACCGCCGCGACACCCAGGAAAAGCAGGGCCATCGCGACCAGGAGCAGAGGCGTCACTGGGTGGTCTCGGCGGGTGCTTCTTTGCCGGTGAAGCCGGACAGGAGTTCCCGCTGGAGCCCGAACATTTCGGCCTTCTCCTCGGGTTCTGCATGGTCGTAGCCCAGCAGGTGCAGGATGCCGTGGGTTGTCAGCAGCAGCATCTCATCCTGGAGCTGGTGGCCTGCGTTCCTGGCCTGGACTTTTGCCACCTGCGGGCATATGGCAATATCGCCCAGCATGCCCTGCGGCGTGGGCCGGTCAGGTGTTCCGGGGGTGAGTTCATCCATGGGCACGGACAGGACATCTGTGGAACCGGGTTCGTCCATCAGCTCAAGGTGGAGCTTTTCCATCGCAGGCTCATCCACCAACAGGATGGACAGTTCCGCCTGCGGGTGGATGTAGAGCTGTTCAAAGATGTACCGGGACAATGCAACGAGTTCCGCTTCGTCCACCTGGACCCCGGACTCGTTGTTCACCTCGATGCTCAAGCGCGTTCCCCCCGTTTTTCCTTAACTGCTGAATGTTTGGCGCGGGCCCTCTGGGCGTCGTCCCAGATGCTGTAGGCGTTGACAATGTCGCCAACCAGGCGGTGGCGGACGACGTCGGCGGCATCCAAAACCGAGAAGTTGACGCCCTCGATGCCCTGCAGGATGTCCTCCACGATTCGGAGCCCGGACCGGGTGCCGAACGGAAGGTCCACCTGCGTGACGTCTCCGGTAACCACCATCTTGGATCCGAAGCCCAGGCGTGTCAGGAACATCTTCATCTGTTCGGGCGTGGTGTTCTGCGCCTCATCAAGGATGATGAACGCGTCGTTGAGGGTGCGCCCGCGCATATAGGCCAGGGGCGCCACTTCGATCGTTCCGGCCGCCATCAAGCGGGGGATGGACTCCGGGTCCATCATGTCGTGGAGGGCGTCGTAGAGCGGGCGCAGGTACGGATCGATCTTGTCGCTCAGCGTCCCGGGCAGGAACCCCAGGCGTTCCCCGGCTTCCACTGCCGGACGGGTCAGGATGATGCGGGTAACCTCTTTTTGCTGCAGGGCCTGGACCGCCTTGGCCATGGCCAGGTAGGTCTTCCCGGTGCCGGCAGGTCCGATGCCGAAAATCACCGTGTTGTCGTCGATGGCGTCAACGTAGGTTTTCTGGTTCAGGGTTTTCGGCCGGATTGTCCTGCCGCGGCTGGAGAGGATGTCGTGGGTGAGCACCTCCACAGGGTTCTGCAACGATTGGGTGCGCAGCAGGGCCACCAGCTGCTGCAGCACCGCCGGGCTGATGATGGTGCCGCGCGCCACGAGTCCGCGGACTTCGTGGAGCAGCCGCATGATCCGGGGTACGTCATGGATGGGTCCGCTGATGGAAAGCTCGTTGCCGCGGACGTGGAAGTTGACGTCCGGAAACTGCTCCTCGATGTACCGCAGCGCCTCATCGTGGCTGCCGAGCGACTGGACCATCTGATCGGAGTTGTCGAAAAGGACCACCTCAGTCCGGATGCCCGGGAGGGAGTGGGGGAACTCCCCGCTGCTGCCCTCTCCGGTGGACCGGCGCTTTCCGTTCGCTGATTCAGTCATAGTGATGGCCTGCTGGCCTGTGGTCCCCTCAAGGTCGGTACAGATTGTCTTTCCATATTACGCCAGCAGCCGCCGGCGCCGGATACGGGAACCGGTCGCATGGACGAAGAATGACCCAGTTCCGTCATTAGGTATCAACTTCATATCGGCCTCATATCGTTCCCGTTTCAGTTGGGCGCAGGCGAGGGCTGGCGGCCGGCAGGTCCTGCAGGGTGTGCCATGCTGGAAATCCAGCTGCAACTGGATGACCAGGCCGCCCGGGGATCGGCCCTCCACGTTAGGAAAGGACAGGACGAACGTGCCGGAATCCGCTGCGCCCCTGAGGGCGGGCCGTGCCGTGGGCCGCATGCGCGGTCTCCTGCTGGCCGGAGTCCTGGCAGCTGTCCCGGTCATGACAGGCTGTATCGCCGAGGCCGGGCCGACGCCCACGGGCACACTGGCCACCGATCCCATCGCCACCGGCACGGCACAGGCGCCGTCCACGAGTGCGCCGCTGGAAACCACCCAGTCCTCGAACAAGGCACCGGTGTACTGGATTGGCCGCAGCGGCAGCGACGTCTTCCTGTACCGCGAATTCCGGGACGTCCCGGACCAGGAAAATCCCGTGACGCGGGCCCTGCGCTCCATGATGTCGGACAAGCCGCTCGACCCCGACTTCTTCACGCCCTGGCAGAACCCCGGCACGCTCGCCACCTCCATTTCGGGTAAAGACGTCATCACCGTGGACGTCTCCGAGGACGCCTTCAACAGCAACCTCGATGCGGAGATGGCCGCCCGGGCCATCCAGCAGTTGGTCTACACGGCAACCGCCGCCGCCGCCAGCTCAGGCCTGATCGACTCCGGGCAGCAGATCCGGGTCCGAATCCTGGTGGACGGGCATACGGACTACCTGGCGTTCGACCACATCCCGCTCGGCGCACTGATGACCCGGAGCACGGGCCTGGTGGCGCCCGTCTGGATTATCGATCCGCAGGAAAACGTGGAAGTACCCGGAGGCAGCGTCAAGATCACCGGACGAAGCACAACCGCCGGCGGCAAGCTCCGCTGGCAAATCCTGCGGTCCGGAACCAACGGCAGCACGGAGCCCTTCCTCACCGGGGAGACAACAGCCTCGCCCGAGCAGGGCCAGGCGGGGGTTTTCACCCTGGCCCTGACCATGCCGGCCGGCGACTACGAGCTGCGGGTGGCGCAGGCCGGAACCGGGGGCGGTCCGGACCAGTTCGAGGACACCCGCGCCTTCAAGGTGCGGTAGCCGTCCAGCGGCCTAGGATGTCGCTGGCCAGCACGACGGCGGCCGGCCCTGCCGTGGATGACCGCAGGACGTGGTGCCCCAGCAGTGCGGTCACGGCGCCTTTGTCGCAGAGCCGGGTGACTTCGCGGGGACTGATCCCGCCCTCGGGTCCTACGATCAGGAGCACCTCGCGGTGTTCCGCTCCCCCGCCGCCGGCCTGCCAACCCTCAAGGACGGTGCGCAGCGGACGGACGGCGTCCACGTGCAGGATGACCGCCAGGTCCGCGGCCTCGACGGCTGCGGAAAGCGCGGCGGTGTCGACGGCGGGGCGGACCTCCGGCACCCAGGACCGCCGTGCCTGCTTGGCGGCGGCGGTCACCACCGACTGCCATTTGGCGTGGGCTTTCGCTGCGCGGTCACCTTTCCACCGCACGATGGACCGCTCGGACTGCCATGGGATCACGGCGTCGACCCCCAGCTCGGTGGCCGTTTCGATGGCCAGCTCGTCCCGGTCGCCCTTTGCCAGGGCCTGGACGAGCACCAGCCGGACGTCCGGCCGCTGTTCGACGGTTACGGACGCGCACTCCACCTCGAGGGCCGCCGGCGCAGCAGCGGCGACCCGCCCTGTCATCCTGGTGCCGGCGCCGTCGACAATATCGACGGCTTCGCCCGGTTCAAGTCGTTTGACAGCGACGGCATGCCTGGCCTCGGCCCCTTCCAGGACGAAGCGGCCGCCCGGCGACATTCCATCCAGGGACCCGGCGGCGGTGAAGAAGACGGGGTTGCTCACCGCTACAGGTTACCGAGGCGGTCCCGAAGCTTGGCGAACATGCCGCCGCTCGCAGCCAGCTTGCCGTCAGTGATCTGCTCACCCCGGAGCTTGGCCAACTGCCGCAGCAGGTCTTCCTGGGCGGCATCGAGCTTGGCGGGAGTCTCCACCTGCAGGTGGACCTTGAGGTCGCCACGGCCATACCCGCGAAGGTGGGTGACGCCCAAACCGCGAAGCGTAATGATTTCACCGGATTGGGTGCCGGGCTTAACGTCGATTTCCTGCGTGCCGTCGAAGGTTTCCAGGCTGACCTCGGTGCCAAGGGCGGCCGCCGTCATGGGAATGTTCAAGGTGGCGTGGAGGTCGTCCCCGTCCCGGACATAAGTGGGATCGTTGTTGACCCGGATCTCCACGTAGAGGTCGCCGGAAGGTCCACCGGCGGGTCCCGCCTCACCCTGCCCGGACAGCTGGATGCGTGTTCCGGTGGCGACGCCGGCAGGAACCTTGATGGTCAGTGAACGGCGGCTCCGGATGCGGCCCTGGCCGCTGCACTCGTTGCAGGGATCCTTGATGACGGTGCCGAATCCTTCGCAGCTGCCGCAGGGGGCAGCCGTCATGACCTGGCCGAGGATGGAACGGACTGCCCGTTGGACCTGGCCGCTGCCGCCGCAGATGTCGCAGCGCTCCGGATGAGTGCCGGGCTGGCAGCAGGAGCCTTCGCAGGTGGGGCAGGTGACCGCCGTATCCACCTCGAGCTTCTTGTTGACGCCAAACACGGCGTCACGGAGGTCGATCCGGACGCTGATGAGGGCGTCCTGGCCGCGTCGGACGCGTGAGGCCGGACCGGTGGAGCCGCCGGCACCGAAGAAGGTGTCGAAGATGTCCTGGAATGCGAAGCCCTGCCCGGCGTAGCTGCCGCCGCCGAACCCGTTGTCCGTGCCGTTCTCGTTGCCGGTGGTGTCGTAGACGCGCCGCTTCTGGGGGTCCGAGAGGACTTCGTACGCATGGGTCACTGCCTTGAAGCGGTCAGCGGCCTCCTCGCCCGGGTTGACGTCCGGGTGCAGGGTACGGGCCAGCTTGCGGTAGGCCTTTTTGATTTCTTCTCCGGTGGCCTCCGGTGAGACTCCAAGGACGTCGTAGTGGCTGCTCAAAGTTCGTATCTCTTCCTTGTTGACTGCATGCAGTGGGGGTGTCCTTCCGCGGACCGGCTGCCAGGGCAACCGGCGCCCCGCTCAGGGCCCCAGAATCCGGGATAGGTAGCGGGCAACAGCCCTGACGGCGGCCATAGTGGTGGGATAGTCCATGCGCGTGGGCCCCAGCACGCCTATTTTCGCTGCGCTGTCCGGACCGTAGCCGGTGGCCACCACGGAAGCTTCGGCAAGGCCGTCGTACGGGTTCTCACGCCCGATGCTGACTGCCACGCCACGGTGGTCCTGCGCCATTTCGCTCAGCAGGCGCAGCATCACCACCTGTTCCTCCAGGGCTTCCAGGACAGGTCCGATGCTGAGCGGGAAATCCACGTTGGACCGGGCAAGGTTCGCCGTGCCCGCCATGACCATGCGCTCCTCGCGGCTGCTGTGCGCCAGGAGCTCCAGCCCGTGGGCCAGTGCCTGCGCAGCCGGCCGCTGCGCCGGGCCGACGGCGGAGACGACGCCGGGCAGGGACTGCCCTAACTGGCCCAGCGGGGTTCCGGCGAGGGAACCGAGGAACTGGGTCCGGAGCGCGGCGAGGGCGTCGTCACCGAGGTCCTGGCCGACGTCGATGACCCGCTGCTCCACCTTGCCGCTGTTGGCGATCAAAACCACCAGCACTTTCCGCGGTGCCAGCAGGACGAATTCGATGTGGCGGATCAGGGCCCGGCTCAGATGGGGATACTGGACCACCGCCACCTGGTTGGTCAGTTGCGACAGCAGCCGGACGGTCCGGTCCAGGACATCATCGAGGTCGTCGGAGCCTTCGAGCAGCGACTGGATGGCGCGGCGTTCAGCCTGGGACAGCGGCTTCACAGCCGAGATCTGGTCAACGAACAGGCGGTAGCCCTTGTCCGTGGGAATCCTGCCCGCACTGGTGTGCGGTGCGGTGATGAGCCCTTCGTCTTCCAGGGCTGCCATGTCGTTGCGGATTGTTGCACTGGATACGCCGAGATGATGCCTTTCCACCAGCGCCTTGGAACCCACGGGCTCGCGGGAGTGGACGTAGTCCTCCACGATTGCCCGCAGCACTTCCAGTTTGCGTGGCTCGCTCACACTCCACCTCCAATCCAGGGTCAGGGCGGCAGCGCCACCCTGTGCAACAAACATCAGGGAAAACCATCAGGGTTAGCACTCGACATGCCTAAGTGCTAACAGTCTATTATGACTCGCCCCGTTGTTAGCATTGGTACCGCTCCGGGCGAAATTCCGGCGGCACTGATCTAGCGCTAGGCGGAGTCGATCCATGGATTACCAGAACTGGGGGCCCCGGGAGATGTCCGGCCCCGTCCGCACCCAACTTCCCGAAGTCCCCGTTGAACGCGGCATGGTCCTGGAGGACGTGCAGTCCGGGTGGGTTGGTGCCGTGACGCGGGTGGAAAAGTCAGGCGGCATGCACGTGGTGGCGCTGGAAGACCGGCGGGGAAAGTCACGGACGTTCCGGCTCGGCTTCGGCTTCCTCCTGGAGGGCCAGGCCATCCGCCTGATGCCGCCGGCACCGCGTGCCGCTGCCGGCGCCGGAGCCGGCAGGACGGCGTCGGGCTCGGTCCGGGTCACGGGCCAGCGTGCCCAGGTGGCCAAAGCCAGCCGCATCTGGGTGGAAGGCAAGCACGACGCCGAACTGGTGGAGAAGGTCTGGGGAGACGACCTTCGAGTGGAGGGCATCGTCGTCGAACCCCTGCACGGCATTGACGACCTCGCCGGAGCGGTGGCCGATTTCCGGCCCGGGCCGGGACGGCGGCTGGGCGTGCTCGTGGACCACCTGGTGCCGGACTCGAAGGAGTCCCGCATTGCCGACGCCGTGATGGCGTCCCCCGGCGCCGCGGGGAACGTCCTGATCGTGGGCCACCCGTACGTGGATGTGTGGCAGGCCATCAGGCCCGCTGTCCTGGGGATCGAGCAGTGGCCCGTAGTGCCCCGGGGCCAGGACTGGAAGACCGGCGTGCTGGCGGCCTTCGGCTGGCCGCACGCCACGAAGGAGGACATCGGGCTGGGGTGGCAGAAGCTGCTGGGTGCCGTCCGCAGCTACGCTGACCTTGAGGCGTCGCTGCTGGGCCGCGTTGAGGAAGTGATCGACTTCCTCACGGTGCCCTGAATGGGGAGCCATGTCCCGGATAGCCAGTATTCTTGGTACTGCAGGTCCTGCGGCACTGTCCGCGGCCGCAGCAAGGCAGCACCGGCATTCCGCACTATTGCACTCTCGAAGGAAACAGACTGTGGCAGAAAACACCCGTGATCACAGGGACAGCCAGGGCGGCGCAGGCCGCTCCGAATACCATGGCGTCCCGGCGAACGCGCTGCCCCTGACGGCAGGCGAGGACAGGCAATGGGCCACCCTGGCGCACTTCGGCGGAATCCTCGGTTGCGTACCTGCGCTGCTGATCTTCCTGATCTTCCGCGACCGCGGGCCGTTCACGGCGCAGGAGTCCAAGGAAGCCCTGAACTTCAGCCTGCCGCCCACCATTGCGGCCGTGGTGGCGAACATCCTGGTATTCATCCCCGTCATCGGCAACATCTTCGCCGTCATTGCCACGCTGATCTGGATCGCCCTGACCTGCTTCTCGGTGGCGGCAGGCATCCACGTGAACAAGGGCCAGCCGCACCGGTACCAGTACAACCTGCGCTGGATCAAGTAGTCCCCACCGGCTCCCAGCCCTCGCAAGCTCGCGCCGGGGCCCTCGCCGGCGTGGGCCCATCCACCGGCTCCCAGCCCTCGCAAGCTCGCGCCGGGGCCCTCGCCGGCGTGGGCCCATCCGGGCAGGTTAGTCCGGGAGGATCCGGCGGACCACCGCGTCTGCGAGCAGGCGCCCCTTCAGGGTGAGGACGAGTTTCCCGCGGAATGCCGCGGCCGGGTCCACCAGGCCGTCGGCAATCAGTCCTGCCATTTCGTGGCGTCCGACAGCGCTCAGGGTGGCCACTTCAAGGCCCGCCTGGAGGCGAGCCTCCAGCATGATGCGTTCGACATTCCGGGTTTCCGGGTCAAGGGTTTCCCGCCCGGCAGCCGGTGAGAGTCCCTGGGCCAGGCGGCCGGCATAGGCGGTGGGATGTTTGACGTTCCACCAGCGGACGCCACCAACATGGGAGTGGGCGCCCGGGCCGATCCCCCACCAGTCGTCCCCCCGCCAGTAGGCGAGGTTGTGGCGGCACGCCTGCTCCGGTGTGCGGGCCCAGTTGCTGACCTCGTACCAGCCCAGGCCGGCCGCGGTGATCAGCTGGTCGGCGAGTTCGTACTTGTCGGCGTGGTCGTCGTCGTCGATACCCGGGACCTCCCCGCGCCGCATCTGCGCGGCGAGCTTGGTGCCGTCCTCCACGATCAGCGCGTAGGCGCTAATGTGGTCGGGCTGGTAGGACAGGGCGGTCTCCAGGGAGTACCGCCAGTCGTCCAGGGATTCGCCCGGCGTCCCGTAGATCAGGTCCAGGCTGACGGCCAGTCCGGCCTCCCTGGCCCACTGCACCACCTGCGGAACCCTGCTGGGGGTATGCGTCCGGTCCAGGACCTTGAGCACGTGCGGAACCGCCGACTGCATGCCAAAGGAAACGCGCGTGAAACCCGCTGCCTTGAGGACAGCGAGGGACTCGGGAGTCACGGAGTCCGGATTGGCTTCGGTGGTGACCTCCGCGCCGTCCTCAATGCCCCACTCGTCGATTGCCGCCCGAAGGATCCGGGCGAGATCGGCGGCGGGAAGCAGGGTGGGCGTCCCGCCGCCGAAGAAAACAGTGCTGAGCTTCCGCGCCGGAAGCCCGGACCCGGCCAGCACCCTGGCGGCAAACGCCACCTCGGAGGCGGCGGTGCCGGCATAGGCGTCCTGGGACGCACCGCCGCCGAGCTCGGTGGCGGTGTAGGTGTTGAAGTCGCAGTACCCGCAGCGCACCGCGCAGAAGGGGATGTGGACATACAGCCCAAACGCACGGCTCTCCGCGCCCTCGGCTGCCTGCGCGGGCAGCAGGCCGTCCGACGGCGCGGGGTCGCCCAGGGGAAGAACACTAGGCATTGCTGCGGCCCGTGATAGATGCGGCCACTGTCATCACTACTTCTTGGCCTTGTCCTTGGACTCGTCGGTGGTCAGCGCGGCGATGAAGGCCTCCTGGGGAACCTCTACGCGGCCTACCATCTTCATGCGCTTCTTGCCTTCCTTCTGCTTCTCCAGCAGCTTCCGCTTACGCGAAATGTCACCGCCGTAGCACTTGGCGAGCACGTCCTTGCGGATGGCGCGGATGCTTTCGCGAGCGATGATCCTGGATCCGATGGCTGCCTGGATGGGGACCTCGAACTGCTGCCTCGGAATGAGCTCACGCAGCTTGCCGGTCATCATCACGCCGTACGCGTAGGCCTTGTCCTTGTGGGTGATGGCACTGAAGGCGTCCACCTGTTCGCCCTGCAGCAGGATGTCCACCTTGACGAGGTCTGCCACCTGTTCGCCGTCGGCCTTCCAGTCCAGCGACGCGTAGCCGCGGGTCTTGGACTTGAGGATGTCGAAGAAGTCGAAAACGATCTCCGCCAGAGGGATCCAGTACCGCAGTTCCACGCGGTCCTCGGAGAGGTAGTCCATGCCCTTCATCTGGCCGCGGCGGCCCTGGCACAGCTCCATGATGGCCCCCACGAACTCGTTGGGGGCGAGGATGGTGGCGGACACCATGGGTTCCCGGACTTCCCGGATCTTGCCGGCCGGGAACTCGCTGGGGTTGGTGACGGTCAGGACGGACTTGTCCTCGAGGGTCACCTCGTAGACCACGTTCGGTGCCGTGGAGATGAGGTCCAGGTTGAATTCACGCTCCAGGCGTTCCCGGACGATCTCGAGGTGCAGCAGGCCAAGGAAGCCCACGCGGAAGCCGAAGCCCAGCGCGGCGGAGGTTTCCGGCTCGTAGACCAGTGCGGCGTCATTGAGCTTGAGCTTGTCCAGGGCGTCGCGGAGCACCGGATAATCGGTTCCGTCCAGCGGGTAGAGCCCGGAGAACACCATGGGCTTCGGATCGGCGTAGCCGCTGAGGGATTCCGACGCCGGCTTGGCAAGGTTGGTGACCGTGTCACCTACCTTGGACTGGCGGACGTCCTTCACGCCGGTGATGAGGTAGCCCACCTCACCGACGCCCAGGCCCTTGGAAGGCGTCGGCTCGGGTGAGCTGACTCCGATCTCCAGGAGTTCGTGCGAGGCCTTCGTGGACATCATCTGGATGCGCTCGCGCGGATGCAGCATGCCGTCCACCACCCGCACGTAGGTGACCACGCCGCGGTAGGTGTCATAGACGGAGTCGAAGATCATGGCGCGGGCGGGTGCGTTGGCGTCACCCACGGGTGCCGGGAGGTCGGTGACGATCTTGTCCAGCAGGGCCTCGACGCCCACGCCGGTCTTGCCCGAAACCAGCAGGACGTCCTCCGGATCGCCGCCGATGAGATTGGCCAGTTCCGCTGCGTACTTCTCTGGCTGCGCCGCCGGAAGGTCGATCTTGTTGAGCACCGGAATGATGGTTAGGTCGTTTTCCATCGCCAGGTAGAGGTTCGCGAGGGTCTGTGCCTCGATGCCCTGCGCCGCGTCCACCAGCAGGACGGCACCTTCGCACGCCGCCAGCGACCGGGAGACCTCATAGGTGAAGTCCACGTGGCCGGGAGTGTCGATCATGTTCAGTGCGTAGCTCACGCCGTCAACTTCCCAGGGCATGCGGACGGCCTGGGACTTGATGGTGATGCCGCGTTCACGCTCGATATCCATGCGGTCCAGGTACTGGGCCTTCATGTCGCGTGCCTGCACCACTCCGGTGGACTGCAGCATGCGGTCAGCCAGGGTGGACTTGCCGTGGTCAATGTGCGCGATGATGCAGAAATTCCGAATGATGGCCGGATCTGTCGCGGCGGGCACCGGGGCGGTGCGGGCCATGGGAGACACGCAGGGGTCCTTACTGTTGGCATTTCCGCGGCTGCCGGCGGGTGCACCCTTGATCAGGTTCCCGCGGTCCAGCCGCACATCGTCAACTTCAAGTGTCCCACGTCCGGGCGCGTGGCACCGCATCCCGTTGGGGGGTTTACAGTCGTGCCCGCAGCAGGGCCCGGCTGTAAGGTGGCGGAATGCCTTTCAGTCTCCGTCCCCTGGCGAACGCCGTCCGGAGCGGGCTTCGGCTGCTAAGTGCGACCGGGCCCGCTTCGTCCAAGAACCTGGCGCCGTCCCGTTCCCACGCCCGGGGGCCTGCTGCCCCTGCCGGCACAAGCCGCTACCCGGGGGATTTCCGCGGGCGCTCCGTCGTCAGCTATGCGCCCAAGCCCGACGGCGATCCGGACCCCGGCGAGGTGGTGTGGACCTGGGTGCCGTACCAGGAGGACCACTCCCGCGGGAAAGACCGCCCGGTACTGCTGGTGGGACGCAGCGGACCGTACCTGCTGGGACTGATGCTCACCAGCAGGGACCGGGTGCCCGCAGCATCCGCATCCCCCGACTACGTGGACCTGGGCGTGGGCGGCTGGGACCGCCAGGCCAGGCCCAGCGAGGCCCGGCTGGACCGCATCCTGCAAATCAGGCCGGCGGACATCCGCCGGGAGGGCGCTGTGCTGGACCGCAAGCGCTTTGACGCCGTGGCCGCAGGGCTCCGCGCGCGACACGGCTGGACGTAGGCCTTGAATGGCCAGCCCGGCGGCTGACCTGCTATTCTTTATAGCTGTGTGTCCGTGCAGGTCGACGGCCACTGATGGTTGGCCGCCATAGGTATCCCCACGCCGCTCAGTCAATGGCCAGCCTGAAAGCCCTCTAGACCATTTCCGCATTAAAAAGAGAGTTCACACGTGGCGAATATCAAGTCCCAGAAGAAGCGCATCCTCACCAACGAGAAGGCACGCCTGCGCAACAACGCAGTCAAGTCCGAGCTGAAGACGGCCATCCGCGCCGTCAACACCGCCGTTGAGTCCACGGACAAGGATGCAGCTGCTGCTGCCCTGGTTGTTGCCAGCCGCAAGCTGGACAAGGCTGTCAGCAAGGGTGTTCTGCACAAGAACAACGCAGCAAACCGCAAGTCGGCGATCTCCAAGAAGGTCAACGCACTGTAAGGTTTCCAGTTCCCCGAACTGATGATCGTGGCCGGTACCCTCGGGTACCGGCCACGCGCCTTTAAGCGGTACCGCCTGCGGACTTAGCGGCCCTGCACGGACATTGCGATGATCCTGACCGCATTCTCGACGGCGAACACAGGGTCACGCGAGAGCCCCTTGACCTGTGCGTCCGCCTCCGCCGTGGCCTGGATGGACCGGACCAGCCCTTCCGGAGTCCACCGCCGGACGTCACGCTGCGCCTGCTCCACCAGCCACGGCTGCATGCCCAGTTCGGCGGCGATCTGTGTCGCGGAGCCGGAAGCGCCGGCCACCCGGGCCACCGTGCGCAGTTTGGCCGCCAGGGCAGCCACCAAGGGAACCGGATCGGCCCCCGTGGCAAGGGCATGCCGGAGCGTGGAAAGCGCCAGGGGCCCGTTTCCGGCCATCGCAGCGTCGGCCACCTTGAATGCTGTCGCCTCGATCCTGCCGCCGTAGTACCGGTCAACCACCTCAGACGTCACGGTGGTTCCCGCATCGGAAATCAGCTGGCTGCACGCAGCGGCCAGTTCGGAAAGGTTGGCCCCTACCGCGTTGACCAGGGCCAGGACCGCGTCCTGCTCGATCCGCCGGCCGGCCGCTTTGAACTCCGCGGACACGAAGGCCATCTTGTCGGCGTCCTTCTTGAGCGGCTGGCAGTCCACCACCGGCCAGCCGCCCTTCTTGATGGCGTCGAGGAGCTTCTTGCCGCGCGCTCCCCCGCCATGCCGCAGGACCAGGACGGCGTCCGGTTCCAGATGGCCGAGGTAGGCCAGGGCGTCGGCCAGGAAAGCCTCGTTCATGGCTTCCAGGCCTTCGACCTCGATTAGTTTGCTTTCCCCGAACAGTGAGGGGCTGACCAGCATTAGAAGGCTTCCGGCCTCGTAGGCGGCGGCGTCGACCCGGCTGACCTCCACATCGGGAGACGTTGCCCGGACCTGCGACCGGATGTTGTCCATGGCCCGAATGCCCAGGTACTCCTCGGGGCCGGTGATGAGGACAACGGGTGCCGGGGCTGCATCGCGCCAGGCGGCAGCATTCGACGCCGCCGGACGGGTTGCTCGTTTTTGCGCAGCGGCCATCGGGGATCCCTTCCGGAATATTTTGTGGAGTATCCCAGCCTGCCATGTCCTGCACCGTGGTCAAAGCCGTGTTGCCGGTGCGGGGCCGCCCACTTGCGCTCCGGCAGCGCAAGAAGCGAAACCGTGGTCCGGTGAGCCGCGAGGGCAAGGCGCACAACGGCCTGGGGACGTGCCGCCGCCCACGTGGCAGCTGCGGTGAGGACCGAGAGCAGGAGCATGGACAGCAGCCCGGTTAAACCTTCCGGCCAGGGAAGGGAGGTACCCGGAAGCTGCGAGCTGACCCGTGCGATGCCCGCGACGCCGGCACTGAACGTTCCAGCCACGGCGATGAGCAACGTGGCGGGCCAGGGTGCCAGGGCAACAAGGGGAACCGCCGCGGTTCCCAGCAAGGTTACCGGCGCCACCAAAGGTGATGCGGCCACGTTCGCCAGGAGCGAGTAGGTCGAAAACTGGGGCTGCAGCAGGACAATGACGGGCCCGCACAGCAGCTGGGCGGACAGCGGAACCGCCACGGCGGCGGCCGCCCACCGGGGAATGCCGGCGGGAGTCCAGTCAATGATCCGCCTGCCCAGGACGATGATTCCCAGCGTCGCCAGGACGGAGAGCAGGAACCCGAAGCTCCCGCCCAGCCCAGGGTCGACGAGCAGGAGCCCTGTCACCGCCAGGCAGAGGAAACTCAGCCCCCGCCCGGAGCGGCCCGCGGAGAGGGCAGCCACGGCCACCGCTCCCATCACGGCTGCCCGCAGGACGCTGGGGTCCGGGCCGACGAGGACTACGAACATCCCCAATCCGGCCAGGGCCGCGGCGGCGGCGGGCGCGCGCGGCATCCGCATTTTCCGGCAGGCAAGCAGCAGCGCACCCAGGACGAGGCTGCAGTTGGCCCCGGAGACAGCGGTGAGGTGGGTCATGCCCACGGCCTTCATGGCGTTTTCCAGCCCTTCGTCCAGGGCGCTGGTGTCCCCTGTGACCATGCCCGGCAGGAGGCCTGCGGCATCAGGGGCCAGAAACGCGGCAGCACTGACAAACCGGACCCGCAGGTCCTTTGCCGCGCTCTCCAATCCGGAGCCGCCGTCGGCCGGGCCCGGCGCGGAAGAGGCAGCCAGCGTACCGGCCTCATACCGCCCTGGGTCAGCCGGACGCAGTTTTCCGGTGGCGCGGACGGCTTGTCCCGGGACCAGGGTTCCCCAGGTGCCACCTCCCATGACCACCAGCTGTGCCCGGGTGTGCAGCACCACGCCCCCAGTGGCGACTTCCCGGGTCAGGACGGGCACGGACCATCGTTCGGGCGGACTTGCATGCCCGGGCCTGCTCAGCGGACGGGGCGTCCCGGCCACCTCCACCAGCGCGACCACAGACTTCCCGTCGGCGATAGCCTCGGCGAGCGGGCCATCAAAACGCTGGCTGGAGGCCACGGAGGAATGGGCTGCAGCGGCGGCGGCGAGCAGGAGGGCAACGGCAGTGGTGGCCCGGAAGCTGCGCCGGCCCAGCGGCTGCCCGGCGGGTGTCCGCCGGCGGAGCCGCACCAGCAGCAGCACGCCGAGGGCCGCCAAAACCACACAGAGCACGGCCAGGGCAGCAGGCGTCAACCACAGGCCGGCAAGGGAAGCGCCCCAGACCATGGCGGCAGGAAGGGCAAGGCGGAGATCCGTACGGCGGCCCGGGGATCCGGTGCCGGCGTCGTCGCTGCCGGCTCCATCGCCTGGTGCAGCGCCGCCCCTCGGCTTAGGCAGGGCAAGCCCGTCCCGGATTGCGTCCATGCGGCCTGAGTATGTGCCGGAGACGGGCCGTTTCCTGCTGTCCTCCACGTTCGGCCCGTTGACGCCATAACCGGCGCCTGCTCCCTGCGCGCCGCTGACGGCGGAGTCCACGTAACGGCTCCACGGACTGGCCTTTCGCCCTGCTCCCCCTTCACCCATCAGGATGCCCGTTCACCTGCTGCGGCACGTCACACCGTCACCAGCGGCAGCAAGGCCTCAAGCAACTTGGGGCCCACACCGTCCACCGCGTCAAGCTCCTCCGCGGTCTTGAAGGGACCGTGGTCCGCCCGCCAGTCCACGATCCGCTGTGCGAGCACCGGCCCCACCTTGGGCAGGGTGTCAAGCTCGGCCGCCCCCGCGGTGTTGAGGTTGACCTTCGCACCGCCGGACCCCGGCCCGCCACCGGTGCCCACTGCACCGGCCGGTCCGGCGGACTCCGCCAACGGCGGCGTGGCTTCACCCTGCCGGGGAACATGGATCTTTTGTCCGTCCTCGACGACCAGTGCCAGGTTGAGGCGGTTGAGATCGGCGTCGGGTGTTCCGCCGCCCGTAGCGCCGATGGCCTCATGGACACGGCTCCCTGCCGGCAGGGTCACCACGCCGGGCGCGGCCACCGCACCGGCCACATGGACCACTACCGGGCCGGCGGAGCTTCCCGCAGGCTTAGTCACCTGCGGCAGGGCCTCCGCGACCTCCCCGGCGTCCCCACCGTCCCCGTCCCCGTCCTGGGATCCGCTTTCCGCCGGCGGGCCCGCGCTGATCCCGGCAAGCGGCAGGATCTGCGGACGGCCGGACGCGGCCTGCCACCAGAACACCGCACCGGCGGCGACAGCAAGGACGCCGAGCAGGACCGCAACCCGAAGCCCCAGCCGCCAGCGCAGTGCGGGGGCCAGCCCGGCAGGCCCCCCAACGCCTTCGCCACGCCCGTCTTCAAAGCCCACAGGGTCCGGCAGGGGTTCTTCACTCCCCCGGTATTCGAAGTCCCGCTCCCCTCCCCCGTCCGCCAGGAGCCCCTGCCGCCCTCCCAGGGTTGCCTGCAGGCGGGCCCTGGCATGGCGCGCCGAAGGTCCCGCTGCTCCAGCATCCCGGCGTGACATGGCTTCACGCTAAGGACATCAGCGCACCGGGCAACAGGCCCGAAAGGTGCTATGTGGACAGGCTAGGGAGTCTGGGGTCCGGACGCGCCGGCGGCAGCGTCGCGGCCGACGATAACGGCGAGGACACCCAGACCGGCGTGCGCCGCCAGCACTGCCGGGAGTGAGCTGATCTGCGCCGGCGGACACTGCGGAAGCGCCGCTGCCAGCCTGGCCGCGAGGCCTTCGGCTTCCTCCGGGTTCCCGAAATGGTGTACCGCCAGCCGGACCGCCTGCCCGGGCTGGGCCAGCGCCTCGGCGGCGACGAGCTCCTCCAGCCGGCCTACCGCCCTGGCGGCCGACCGCACCTTCTCAAGAGGTACGATCCTGCCGTTTTCCACCGCAAGGATCGGTTTGATGGCCAGCATCGTGCCCAGCAACGATGCGGCCGGGCCAATCCGGCCGCCGCGGCGGAGCTGCTCCAGGCTCGGAACGTAAAAATAGACCTTGGTCCGGCCGGCCTGGGCCGCCGCGGCGGAAGCAGTACTGACCGCGTCGGCGCCGCCGGCCGCAGCCGCAACACCGGCCTGGACCGCCATGCCCAGCGCCATTCCCACCGTCCGCGAGTCAACCACTTCCACCGGGATTCCCACCCGGGCGGCGGCCAGGCGGGCGGCATCCGCCGTGCCGGAGAGCTCGCCGGAGATGTGGATTGAGACGATCTCTTCGTACCCCAGGCGCAGCGACGCCCGGAAGGCCTGCTCGAACTGTCCGGGCGAGGGGCGGGACGTCTTGACCGGCGTCCCCGCGGCCAGGGCCAACGCGATGGTTTCCAGTATGTCGTCTTCACCCTCGCCGTAGATGTCCGCTCCCACCATGACGGGCATGGGGATCACGGTGAGCAGTCCGTCCGCTTTGAGCCCGTCCGCCCACGGTTGCGGCAGCGCCGCGGCTGAGTCCGTCACCACCGCCGTGCGGACGACGGCGGCACCGGGCCTGGGTGCGGGGCGTAAACCTGACAGGCGGGCCCGGAACCAGGGCCAGCCGGCGGCGGAACTGTCGGGCAAGGGGCCTCCTGGTGTCACTGGCCGGCCACCGGAGTTGTCCGGCGGCCGGGCCCGGCCTGCCTGCTAGGCCGGGACGATGTTGACCAGTTTAGGTGCCCGGACAATAACCGTGCGGATGCCGCGGCCGTCCATTGCGCGCTGGACATTTTCCGAGGCCAGGGCCAGTTCACGGAGTTCGTCCTCGGAAATGTCCGGGGAGACTTCCAGCCTGTCCCGCACCTTGCCCTGGACCTGGACGACGGCGGTGACCGTCGCCTGGACCAGGAGCGCGGGGTCATGGGCCGGCCAGCCGGCGTTGGCCACGGATGCGGGGTGGCCCAGCACGTTCCACATGTCTTCGGCGGTGTAGGGCGCGAAGAGGCTAAGGATGACGGCCACTGCCTCGGCGGCTTCACGGACGGCCGGATCGGCGCCGCCAGCACCGGAGTCGATGGCCTTGCGGGTGGCGTTGACCAGTTCCATCAGCTTGGCCACCACGACATTGAACTTGTTGGCATCCAGCAGTTCGGCGGCGTCCGCGATGGTGCGGTGCGTGACCGAACGCAGCGCCCGGTCCCCGGCGCTGAAGTCGGTGCCGGGATCACTGGAGACATCCTGCGCCAGGCGCCAGGCGCGGGCCAGGAACTTCGCGGAGCCGGACGGGGACACGTCGGCCCAGTCCACGTCGTCCTCCGGCGGGGAGGCGAAGATCATGGTGAGGCGGACGGCGTCCACGCCGTACTTATCCAACTGCTCACCCAGGTCCACGCCGTTGCCCAGCGACTTGCTCATGGCCTTGCCGCCGTTGAGCACCTGGCCCTGGTTCAGGAGGGCGCTGAACGGCTCGTTGGCCTCGATCATTCCGAGGTCGTTGATGACCTTGGTGAAGAAGCGGGCGTACAGCAGGTGCAGGATGGCGTGCTCCACGCCGCCGACGTACTGCCCCACGGGCATCCAGTCGTTGATCTTCTGCGGATCGAACGGGCCCTCGGTGTAGTGCGGCGAGACGAACCGCAGGAAGTACCAGGACGAGTCCACGAAGGTGTCCATGGTGTCGGTGTCGCGCTTGGCAGGTCCGTGGCAGGACGGGCACTCGACACTGACCCAGGCTTCGGCGGCGGCCAGGGGCGAGGTGCCCTTCGGGGCCAGGTCCTCACCGCGCAGGTCCGAGGGCAGCGTGACGGGCAGCTGCTCGTCCGGGACGGGCACCTCCCCGCAGGACAGGCAATGGATGATGGGGATGGGCGTGCCCCAGAACCGCTGCCGGCTCAGGAGCCAGTCGCGGAGCCGGAAGTTCACGAACTTCTCGCCGGTCCCCTGCCGCTCCAGGATGGCGATGGCGGCGGGGATGGCCTCAGCCTTGGGCAGCCCGTCCAGCTCTCCGGAGTTGATCAGGGTGCCCTCGCCGGCGGTGGCGGTGCCGGACACGGCGGGGTCCTCCTCGCCGGTGTCCAGGACCGCGCGTACGGGCAGGTCGAAGGTGCGGGCGAAGTCGAGGTCGCGCTGGTCGTGGGCGGGAACGGCCATGATGGCGCCGGTGCCGTAGTCGGCCAGGACGTAGTCGGCGGCCCAGACGGGCAGCTTTTCCCCGTTCAGCGGGTTGATGGCGTACCGGCCGGTGAAGACACCGGTCTTTTCGCGTTCGGTGGACTGGCGCTCGATCTCCGACAGTGCCTTGACCTGTTCACGGTACTCGTCCAGCGCTGCCGCGTGTTCCTCTGTCACGAGTTCGACGGCGAGCGGCGCGTCAGCGGCCACCACGAAGAAAGTGGCACCGTACAGGGTGTCCGGGCGGGTGGTGAAGACCGTGACCTCCTTGGCGGGCTTGCCGCCGTCGGCCTCGATCACGAAGTTGACGTGGGCACCCTCGGACCGGCCGATCCAGTTCTTCTGCATGGCCAGTACCCGTTCGGGCCAGTGGCCCCGGAGCTGTTCCATGTCGTCGAGCAGCCGGTCGGCGTAATCTGTGATCTTGAAGTACCACTGGTTCAGGGACTTCTTGGTGACAGTGGTGCCGCAGCGCTCGCAGGCGCCGTTGACGACCTGCTCATTGGCCAGGACGGTCTGGTCCTTGGGGCACCAGTTGACCGGCGAGTTCTTCCGGTAAGCCAGGCCGCGCTCGTAGAAGCGCTTGAAGAGCCACTGGGTCCAGCGGTAGTACTCGGGATCCGAGGTGTGCAGCCGGCGGGACCAGTCGGCGGAGATGGCGTAACGCTTGAAGGACGCGGCCTGGGTGTCGATGTTCGCGTACGTCCACTCGCTGGGATGGGCGTTCCGCTTGATTGCGGCGTTCTCCGCCGGCAGGCCGAAGGAGTCCCAGCCGATCGGATGCAGCACGTCATAGCCCTGCTGGCGGAGGTAGCGGGCCACGACGTCGCCCATCGCGAACGCCTCGGCATGGCCCATGTGCAGGTCGCCGGACGGGTAGGGGAACATGTCCAGCACGTACCGCCGCTCCCGCGATCCGTCGTCGACAGGGGTGAAGACCTTCAGGTCCTCCCACACCTGCGGCCACTTGGCCTCCATGGCCGGGAAGCTGTACGTGCCCTCCTCGGGTGCTTCCGCTGCCACTGCTGCTCCGGTCTCTGTCTCCGGCTGAACGCCCACTGCTGCCCTCTTCTGTTCTGTTACGGCACTTGTGCTGCCATAACGGCCTGATCCTCCCGCAGCGGCCCGGGAAATCCTCCCGGACACACAAAAGCCCCTCGCCATGGAGGGGCTGCCGCTCAGCCGTCCGTCATGTCGGACAGCCGGCGGCTAGCTAAGCAGAAGGATCGCACGCATGGAACTACTTTAGCGCACCTGCGGGAGCCGGGGCTGAAGGGGGCTGTACCCGGCCGGTTGCCCGTCACTAGACTGGAGCCGGCCCGTCCGGGCCCCGATCCGGCAGGTGACGCCATGCATAATGCTGCGGAGAAGGCCGCGGGAACGGAAGGCCGCTTTCCCCGGCTTGGCGGGGCAGCCGCCCTCCAGCGGGATGTTGTGGGCGGCAAGGCCGCCGCCCTGGCCCGGCTGCGGAGGGCAGGATTCCCGGTGCCGCCCGGATTCGTGGTGACCCGTGCCGCGTTTGATGACGCCTCGGGGCGCAGCGACTGGTTGCGCCTGTTGCAGGACGCTGCCCGGGCGGCTGGCCCCGGCCCCTATGCCGTCCGCTCCTCCGCCACCGCGGAAGACCTGCCGGGCGCTTCCTACGCCGGCATGTACGAAAGTTACCTCAATGTTGATCCGGCAGGCCTCGATACTGCGGTCGCCCGCTGCTTCCAGTCGGCGGAGGCCGGCAGGGTGCGGGCGTACCAGGAGTCCCGCGGCCAGACGGGCAGCGGGACCATGGCCGTGCTGGTCCAGCAGATGGTGGAGCCCATAGCGGCGGGTGTCGCGTTCTCCGCCAATCCACTGACCGGAGCCCGGGACGAGACTGTCATTTCCGCTGTACCGGGGCTCGCTGAAGGGCTCGTCTCCGGTTCCGAGGGCGGAGAAGGATGGACAGTCCGGAACGGCAGCGCCACGTGCACCCGCGGCGGAGGCGTCCTGACGGCAGAAGGCGCGACGGCGGTGGCGGCCGCGGCGCAAAGAGTCGCCGGGTACTTCGGTGCTCCCCAGGATGTTGAGTGGGCGTTGGACAGGTCCGGCCAAGTCCAGCTTGTGCAGGCGCGGCCGATGACCGCCGTTCCGGAACCGGTGGCCTGGCAGCGGCCGGGAAACGGTGTGTGGATACGCAACTTCCGGCTGGGCGAATGGCTTCCCGAACCGGTCACCCCGCTCTTCATGGACTGGCTGGTGCCATCCCTGGATGCCGCGTACAACCGGGCCGTGGCCCACTCCACCGGTGTCCAGGTGCCGATGAAACACGCAACGGTCAACGGCTGGTACTACGTTGCTCCGCCCACGCCCGGGGTGCTCCCCCACCTGCTGTTTGGCGGGACGCCGCGCTCGCTGCCCTACATCTTCAACTGCGTCGTCCGTCCCATGCTGGACCCGCCCGGTGCCGACCGCGCTGTCCTGCGAAGCCTGGAGCACGAATGGCGGACCGTGTGCCTCCCCGCCTACCGCCGCCTGGCGGAGGGACAGCCGGAGGACGGCGATGCGGCCGGCCTTCCGGACATCATCGGCCAGGTGGAGCAGGTGGTGGACGCGGCGGGCGCCTACCTCTGGTATTTCTCAGTTACCGGCGGCGCCGCCTGGAAGATGGAGATGGCCCTCGCCCGCTTCTGGCGGCGGCATCTGGCCGGCGCTTTGGCGCGCGCGGTCCGTGGGGCATCCGGGGCTGAGGGCTACCAGGTACTGCTCGGCGGGCTGCTCCCGTCCGCCCCGCCCCAGGTGCCCCATGCCGTGTACAGCATTGACTGGTTCCACAGGACGGCGGGTGAGGAGCCGGAAGCGCCGGCGGCGTCGGTCTCCGGCGGACACCACGTTTCCTCCAGTGCCGTGGACCGGCGCCGGGCGGCAGAGGCTGCCTGCCGTCGGATCCTGGCGGGAACCCGCCTCCTGCGCCGTTTCGACACCCTCCTGGCCGTTGCACAGCATTATGCCCTGCTGCGGGAGGAACAGGCCCGCGACTTCACACTGGGCTGGCCGCTGCTGCGCCGGTGCGCTGGGCGAATAGGCACAACCCTGCAGCAGGCCGGAATCATCAGCGACCCGGAGGACGTCTATTTCCTCACCCGGCGGGAGCTTCGGACCGGCGGACCGCCCCGCCACACAGATGTGTCCCGGCGCCGGGATGACTGGCTGCGGCAGCGGAAACTCGACGCGCCGCTCACGTTGGGCACCTTGCCCCTGCTGGGCAACTCATTTGACCGGATAGCCAACAAAGCCCGGACGGAACGCGCCCTTCCCGCCGGTGCTCTGAGCGGGCACCCGGCAAGCCCTGGCCGAGCCCGTGGACAGGTGCGGCTGGTTACGGGTCCGGCCGACTTCGCGGGATTCCGGCCGGGCGAAATCCTGGTGGCCAGGGCAACGGCACCTGCCTGGACTCCGCTCTTCGCCGGCGCCGCCGCCGTCGTCACGGATACGGGCAACCTCGCCGCGCATGCCTCACTGGTGGCGCGGGAGTACGGTATACCGGCCGTAGTGGGCACCGGCAACGCCACCCAGGTCCTGCACACCGGCCAATGGGTCACGGTGGATGGCAGCAAAGGCATTGTGGAAACTGGCGCAGGCTGAGCCCGGGGCCGGTCCCGCTCCGGAAAGGGCTACTTCACATCCTCGTCCACCCAGTCAATGGACTTGGTGACGGCTTTCCGCCAGAGGCGCATCTGCCGGTCCCGCTCAGCCGCGTCGAGCTGCGGCTCCCAGCGCTTGTCCTCCGACCAGTTGGCTGACAGCTCGCCCAGGTCCTTCCAGAACCCAACCGCAAGGCCGGCCGCGTAGGCCGCCCCGAGCGCCGTGGTCTCGATGACCCTGGGACGGATGACGGGGACACCCAGGATGTCCGCCTGGAACTGCATCAGTGCGTCATTGGCCACCATGCCGCCGTCGACCTTGAGCTCAGTGAGGGGAACCCCCGAGTCAGCGTTGACGGCGTCCAGCACCTCGCGGGTCTGGAAGGCGGTGGCTTCCAGCGCGGCACGGGCGATGTGGTTCTTGTTGACGAAGCGGGTCAGGCCCACGATGGCGCCGCGGGCATCCGGGCGCCAGTGGGGGGCGAACAGGCCCGAGAACGCCGGAACGATGTAGACGCCGCCGTTGTCCTTGACGGAGGCCGCCAGGGTTTCCACCTCGGGTGCGCTGCTGATCATGCCCAGGTTGTCGCGCAGCCACTGGATAAGCGACCCGGCGACGGCGATGGACCCTTCGAGGGCGTACTGCGGGGCGGCATCCCCCAGTTTGTAGCCGACCGTGGTGAGGAGCCCATTCCTGGAGTGGACAATCTCCCCGCCGGTATTGAAAATCAGGAAGCAGCCCGTCCCGTACGTGTTCTTTGCGCCGCCGGTTTCGAAGGCCGCCTGGCCGAAGGTGGCCGCCTGCTGGTCTCCGAGGATCCCGGCCACCGGGGTTTCCCGAAGCAGCTGGGAGGTGTGGACGTGGCCGTACACCTCGGAGGAGGACTTGATGCCGGGCATCATGCTGCGCGGCACGCCGAAGATCTTCAGGATGTCCTCGTCCCACCGCAGGGTCTCCAGGTCCATGAACAGCGTGCGGGAGGCGTTGGTGACGTCCGTGGCGTGGACACCGCCGTCCACGCCGCCGGTCAGGTTCCACAGCACCCAGGCGTCAGTGTTGCCGAAGAGCAGGTTGCCGGCTTCGGCACGTTCGCGGGCCCCCGCCACATTGTCCAGGATCCACTTGATCTTGGTGCCCGAGAAGTAGGTGGCCAGCGGCAGGCCGACCTTCTGCTTGAAGCGGTCGCTTCCGCCGTCCCGGGACAGTTCATCCACGATGTCCTGTGTCCGGGTGTCCTGCCACACGATCGCGTTGTAAACCGGCTCACCGGTGGTCTTGTCCCACACCACGGCGGTTTCGCGCTGGTTGGTGATGCCGACGGCGGCAATGTCGTGCCGCGTCAGGTTCGCCTTGGACAGGGCGGAGGCAACGACTTCCCGGGTGTTGTTCCAGATTTCCGCCGGGTCGTGTTCCACCCAGCCCGCCTGCGGGAAGATCTGTTCGTGCTCCATCTGCCCCGAGGAGACAATGCCGCCGGAATGGTCGAAGATGATGGCGCGGGTGCTGGTGGTGCCCTGGTCGATGGCGAGAATGTACTGGTTCATGGATGACGTCCTTGTCGGGTTGGTGGCGGTGGATGGCGGCGGGGTCCCCTTACGCCACCAGGCTGGGCGTTTCCACCCGGTGGAAGCGCTTCAGCACGTCCTGCGCGTGGAGGATTTCCGCTTTCCGGGCTGCTGCATCCCATCCAAGCGGAACAGCGAGCACTTCTGCCACCTCGTTGAGCAGTTCACCCGTGACGAGCCCGCGGAACGCGAGGGAGGTCCGCCGGATGAGGACGTCCACCAGGTGGCCCACCTGCTCGTGGGCGCCCATGAACTCGAGTTCCCGCACGCTCAGCTCGCGGGTGGAGTGCAGCAGCCGGTCCTCGCCGGCGTCGAGGTACTCCATGACCGCCTCCGCGCGCGTGCCGTAGCGGGTCAGGAGCCCGGCGGTGCGGTCCGCGTCCCGGCCGGGGGCCATGTGCGCCTTGATCCACTGCTGGACGCCAGCCTCGTCGGCGGGGAAGCCCGCACCGCCGCCGATGGGCAGCTGGGCCGTGGTCACTTTGCGGCCCTTGCCCAGCTCGGCCAGGACGTCGTCGGCCAGGTGCTCGGCGAGGGCACGGAATGTGGTCCACTTGCCGCCAACCAGGCTCAGGACGACGGCGCCCGTCCCGTCGGCTGCCGGACCGCGGCGCTCGATCCGGTAGTCGCGGGAGACGAAGCCCGGCTGGGTGGCGTCATGCCGGGGCAGGGGCCGCACGCCGGAAAAGGTGTAGACGATCTGTCCGCGGGTCACCGGGACCGAGGGGAACACGTGCCCGATGAGGTCGAAGAAGTAAGAGATTTCCTCGTCGGTGCAGACGGCGTCCTCGGCCATGTTGGCATCCACGTCGGTGGTGCCCACCAGCACGCGGTCACCCATCGGGTAGATCAGGACGATGCGGCCATCCGTGTGCTCGAAGAAGATCTCCCGGCCCCGGCAGGCCTCGAGCAGGGCCGGGTTGTCCAGCACGATGTGCGAGCCCTTGGTGCCGCCCATGAAGGACGAGGCAGAGCCCATCGCCTGGTTGGTCAGGTCAACCCAGGCGCCGGTGGTGTTGACGATGACGTCGGCGGTGAAGTCGAATTCCTCCCCTGTCAGTTCGTCCCGGAGCCGGACGGTGCTCCCCCTGCCGGTTCCGGGGTTGGGCCGGGACGTCACGGACTGCAGTGACACGTAGTTGCTGGCCCGGGCAGTGTCCCCTTGCCCCGGTGCAGTGCCCGTCCGGCCGGCCAGTTCGCCGTCCTGCAGCACGTCGAGGGTGAGCCGCTCGGGATTGTGCACGGACGCGTCGAAGTAGGTGGCCGTGTATTTGATGTCGGGCCGCAACGCGGGGAGCTCCGCCAGAGCACGCTTGCGGTCCAGGAACCGGTGCCGGGGCACTGTGCCGCCGGCCCGCGAAAAGGAATCGTAGAGGCTCAGGCCGAGCTTGATCAGGAAGGCGCCGCGCTCCGTGGGCCTGCCGTGCTGCTTGTGCGTGAGGAAGCGCAGGGGCGCAGCCAGGACGCCGGAGAACGTGCTGAAGATCGGAATGGTGGTCTGCAGCGGCTTGACGTAGTGCGGCGCAATCCGGAGCAGCCTGTTGCGCTCAACTACCGACTCCCGGACCAGGCGGAACTCGCCGTTTTCCAGGTAGCGGATGCCGCCATGGATCATGTGCGATGAAGCGCCGCTGGCACCCTGGCAGTAGTCACCGCGTTCCACGAGTGCCACGTCAACGCCCTGCAGGGCCAGGTCGCGGAATGTGCCCACACCGTTGATGCCGCCACCCACCACCAGCACTTTCGCATGCGGACGCCGCCTCAGGTTGTGCACCGGGCTTCGTTCCGCCCCCGGCTTCGGCGCTTCGGCGGACTGCCGCGGCGCGGATGGATGGACGGTTGGCTCTGTGGCTCCCACAACTACTCCTGGTGACTTTTCCTGATGCGCGGCCGCCGGACGCTGGCGCCGCCGTTCCCAAACCATGGTTGAACTGATGGAAAATGGAGTCAAGCTCAATGCACAAACGTGCAGAACGGATCGCCGATGAACCCCTCCCGGCACGCGGATGCCCTCCGCGCTGCACAGATGTACTACCTGCAGGACCTGACCATGGATGCCATCGCACGGGAACTTAGGACCTCCCGGTCAACGGTTTCCCGGCTTCTTTCCGCTGCCCGCGACTCCGGCCTGGTCCAGGTCCAGATCCGCAACCCCCTGGACACCGGGCCCGAGCTTGAGGGCATGATCCGGCACCGCTACAACGTGGACGTACACGTGGTGCCCGTCCTCGAGACGCTCAATGAAGCCGAAACCCTGGACCGGGTGGCCATCCAGGCAGCCCGGACCATCGGGCCGCTGGTGGACTCCAACACCATCATCGGGGTGGCGTGGGGATCGACCATCAGTGCGGTCAGCCGGCACCTGACCCGGAAAATCACCCATGACAGCGTCATTGTCCAGCTGAACGGGGCCGGCAACATGCACACCACCGGCATTACGTACGCCAGTGACATCATGCGCCGCTTCGGCAGTGCGTACGGGGCCCGGGTGGAGCAGTTCCCGGTGCCCGCCTTTTTCGACCATGCTGCCACCAAGACGGCCATGTGGAATGAACGCAGCGTGCAGCGCATCCTGGCCCTGCAAGCGAAGATGAGCATCGCCATCTTCGGCGTCGGCTCGGTGGATGCCGACTACCCAAGCCACGTCTACTCCGGCGGCTACCTGGACGAGGACGACCTCCACGCGCTGGCCACCTCCGATGTGGTGGGTGACGTTGCCACGGTCTTCTTCCGCGGCGACGGGTCCTCCGACGGCATCGTCCTGAATGAACGCTCCACCGGACCTGCTCTTTCCCAGCTACGGCAGGTGCGGCGCAGGATCTGCGTGGTCTCCGGCGCCTCCAAGATCGACAGCCTGCGGGGAGCCCTGGCAGCAGACCTGGCCACCGACCTGATCCTGGATGAAGCAACCGCGCGGCGGCTGGTGGATTTCGAAGGCCTCGCCACCGCGAGTGGGTAGAGTCGATGCCATGAGAACCTCACCTCGGCTCAGCCTGAACAACGGCGTGCTGGTCAACCAGCTTGGCTTCGGGCTGTACAAGGTGCCCGCTGCCGAGGCCGAAGGGCTCGTTGCGATGGCCCTGGCGGCGGGCTACCGCCACTTCGACACGGCAGCGATGTACGGCAACGAGCTGGGCGTGGCGCGTGGCATCAGCCCCCAGCTCAGCGCGCAGGCGGGCAGCGGAGGTTCAGGTGAGCTCTTTCCGGCCCTGTCCAGGGAGGACATCTTCATCACCACCAAGGTCTGGAACGACCACCACGGCTACGACGCCACGCTCCGGGCTTTCGACGAGTCGATGGTCAACCTGGGGCTGGACTACGTGGACATGTACCTCATCCACTGGCCCTGCCCGCGGCAGGGGCTATACCCGGAGACATACCGGGCACTGGAAACGCTCTACCGGGAAGGCAAGGTGCGCGCCATCGGCGTCAGCAACTTCCAGCCCGCACACCTGGACCGGCTCCTCCAGACGGCCGAGGTGGTTCCGGCCGTCAACCAGATTGAGCTCCACCCCTGGCTGCAGCAGGAGGAACTGCGCAGCAAGCACAAGGAGCTGGGCGTTATGACTGAGGCCTGGAGCCCCCTCGGCAGGGGCCAGGTGCTTGCCGATCCGGTGATCGGGGCGTGCGCGGCAGAACACCGCAGGACTCCCGCCCAGGTGATCCTGCGCTGGCACATGCAGCTTGGCCATGTGGCCATTCCCAAGGCCAGCTCCGAAGCGCGGATCCGGGAGAACCTGGATGTCTTCGGCTTCGAACTCTCCGAGCGGGACATGGCAGCGATCGCGGGGCTCGAGCGCGGACACCGCACCGGTTCCCATCCGGACAACGTCAACTAGGATCCAGTGGCAATGAAAACAACCAGCCCGGGACAGTCCTCCGCGGCCGCCTACATCAGTCCTGACCTCGCCGCCCGCACCACCGCCGCCACCGTGGAGATGGACGGGGCCACGGTGGCCTACTGGACCTCTGAACCCCTGCACGCCACCCCGCACACGCGCACCATCCTGGTCATCCACGGCTTCCGCGGCGACCACTATGGCCTGCTGCGGGTTGCCGACCAGCTTCCCGACATGCGCCTCGTCATGCCCGACCTTCCCGGATTCGGCAGTTCCGGGGCATTCCGGTCCGGCGCGCATTCAGTGGAACGGTACGGCCGGTTCATCTCGGACTTCATGGCGGCACTCGGCCTGCGCCCTGACACTGTCCTGCTGGGCCATTCGTTCGGGTCCATCATCGCTGCACACTTCGTGGCAGCCAATCCGGACGCAGTCAGCCCGCTCATCCTCATCAACCCCATCGCCGCCCCTGCGCTCGAGGGGCCGAAGGGGATCATGACCCGGCTGGCGGTGCTGTACTACCGCCTGGGTGCCCGCCTCCCCGGGCCCCTGGGGCTCGCGCTGCTGCGCAGCCCGCTGATCGTCCGTGTGATGAGCGAAGCCATGGCCAAGACGAAGGACAGCAGCCTCCGCCGCTTCATCCATGGCCAGCACCATGCCCACTTCAGCGCCTTCGCGAACCGGGACAGCCTGCTCGAAGCCTTTACCGCCTCCGTCAACAGCAACGTGGCAGAGGTGGCCGGAAAGCTGCACCTTCCCGTGCTGCTGATTGCCGGGGAAAAGGACGAGATCGCCATGCTGCCGGACCAGCACCGCCTGGCGGCGCTCCTTCCGGACGCGCAGCTCAAGGTGATTCCCGGCGTCGGGCACCTGATCCACTACGAGACGCCCGAGCCGGCCGCCCGCTACATCCGCAGCTTCCTGGAGGACCACCCCGCGTGAAGATCGTCATCGATGCCCGTTTCACCAGGACAGACCACCACGACGGCATCAGCCGCTACGGCGCAAGCCTGATTGCCGCGACGGCGAAAATCGCCGATGTTTCCATGCTGATTTCCGACGTCCGGCAGCTTGCCCTGCTTCCGGATGTCCCCTACACCCTGATCAGCAGCCCGCTGTCCCCCCGGGAGCTGTTCGTGGCGCGCACGGTCAACGCGCTGGGCGCCGACGTGGTGGTGTGCCCCATGCAGACCATGGGCAGCTGGGGGCGGAAATACGGACTGGTCCTGACCCTCCACGACCTCATCTATTACGAGCACCCGGATCCCCCCGGCTTCCTGCCCGCACCCGTCCGCCTGCTGTGGCGGCTCTACCACAAGGCATTCTGGCCGCAGCGGGTGCTCCTCAACCGCGCCGATACGGTGGCCACGGTCAGCCGGACCACGGAAGCGCTCATTGCCAAATACCGCCTGACCCGCCGACCGGTGCGGATCATCAGCAACGCCCCGCAGCCTGAGCTGGACCCCCGGCCCGCAGAGGCCGGCGCGGAGAAGTCGATCGTCTACATGGGTTCCTTCATGCCCTACAAAAATGTGGAGACCATGGTGGCCGGCATGGCGCAGCTTCCCGGCTACACCCTCCATCTGCTCAGCCGGATCACCCCGCAGCGGCGGGCGGAGCTGGAAGCCCTGGTTGCCCCGGATGCCTCCGTGGTCTTCCACAACGGGGTGACTGACGAGGAATACGCGACGCTGCTGCGGACCGCAACGGCCCTGGTGAGCCTTTCCCGCGCCGAAGGCTACGGGCTCCCCCTGGTCGAGGCCATGGCGCTCGGCACTCCCGTTATCGCCAGCGACATTCCCATCTTCCGGGAAGTGGGTGGCGACGCGGCAACGTATGTGGATCCTGCCTCACCGGGGCAGTTTGCCGAGGCGGTGGCCAGGCTCCAGGACCCCGCCACCTGGCAGGCGGTGTCCCGCAGTTCCCTGGCCCGTGCCCGAGAGTTCAGCTGGGATGAATCGGCACGGCAACTGGTGGAGGTGGCCGCCGAGATCGTCAAACGGCGCCGCCGCGGCGGGAAGCGCTAGAGCACGTCCACGCCGTCCAGCCGGAGCTGGACCGGATCCATGGTGCGCTTGGCGGCTGCAGCGGCCCGCGTCACCCGAAGCACCCGGACGACGGCGGCCGCCTGGCCGTAGGTGAAGAACAGCAGCGTCCGGACGTCCTCGGCAGGGCGGCCTGGCGCGGGCGGACCGCTCAACAGCACGTGCGCGGGCCCTGCCGTACGGAGTGCAATCCCGGCCGTGGTGAGTTGGGCTTCCACCGCGCCGGTGTAATGCTCGACGGCGGCCCTGGGCCCCGTAACCGAGGCAATCCGTACAGCCGGGGGCAACTGGAGTTCGGCACGAAGGGACAGTTCCCGCTGTGCATAGCCGGCCGGGTCCCAACGGAGAAGGGCACCGGTGGCGGCGGTGTCCCACGCCGTTACCACCACGAGTCCCCCGGCTGCCGCCGGACGGACCAGCGAGGCGGCATTGAACCAGCGCCGGACTGTGTCCTCACCGGCGCGCAGCGTTTCACGGCGCAACAGCGAGTCACCGTCCAGCAGCAGCGCCGCCGCATAGCCGTCCTCCGCAACAGGTTCCGCCCCGACCGTCGCCACGACGAGGGCCTTGCCGCCGCCCACGGACGCCTTCACCTGGTCGCCGGAGGAGGTCACCACGGTGGTGCCGGGGAACGCGCGGCCAAGTTCCTCCGCGGTGCGGAGCACGCCGGTGGCACCTTTGCGCAGCCGCCGCCCGCCGCAGTGGCCGCACCTCCAGTCAGGAGCGGGCGTGGAACACCAGCGGCACTGTGGCAGGGCGGAGGTGCCGGCCAGCGCCAGCGGCCCCTGGCACGTCCCGCAGCGGGCGGGTTCACGGCAGGTTTCACAGGCAAGCGACGGCGCATAACCGGCGCGCGCAACCTGGACCAGGACCGGGCCGCGTTCCAGGCCCTCCTTGGCGGCGCGCCAGGCGGCGCCGGGCAGGCGGGCCACCGTGGCCAATGGATCCCGTTCCTGTTCAAAGCTGTCTGCGGTATTGACTACCCGGGGCACGGTGCGGCGGACATCCTGCCGGTCCGCCTCCACGGAAAGCACCCACCCGGCTTCCACCAGGCGCTGCACCTCGGTGCTGCGGGAGTGCCCCGCAAGCAGGCAGGCCGCGCCCTCCTGCTCGGCGCGCAGCAGCAGGACCTCCCGCGCATGGGCGTACGGTGCGCGCTGCTCTATGTGGAGGTCGTCGCCGTCGTCCCAGCACACCACCAGGCCAAGGTTCCGGACGGGGGCGAACGCCGCTGACCTGGTGCCGATGGCCACGGTGGCCTGCCCGGCGAGGAGGCGCAGGAAGTTGCGGTAGCGGGGCGTCGGCCCGTCCTCCGCGGTGAGCCGGGCGACGGCGGCCTCCGGCAGCACGGCCTGCAGGGCGTCTTCCAGCCGGGCCAGGTCGCGGTAGTCGGGAACCACCAGGACTGTGCCCCGGCCGGCGG
>NZ_JBNHFC010000018.1:0-89581 GCF_059089885.1 Arthrobacter sp. Y3221159 | reverse complement strand
GCTCGAAAACATCCGCGCCACCTACAAAGCAGGCGACACCGACCTCGCCTGGACCCGCCTCACCAACTGGCGCATCCAACTCGCCGCAGCCCTGGACGAGGTGGACACCTCCCCGGTGACGGCGGTCGCCGTCGAAGGTGCCTCGGATTCACCCAGCACCATCCTGCTCGCCGCCTGGCTCACCCTCACCCTGGATGCGCCGGTCACCATCGTGGCCGACCCAGCGGGGACCGGGATCCGCCGGGTGCGCCTCAGCCGCCCCGGCGGCGATGTGCAGCTGTTCCGCCCGGGGCTTTCCGTCGCCGAGCTCACCCAGCCCGGCCAGCCGGCCCAACGGATCTCCCTGCCACGGCGCAGCCTCCGCGACTGCCTCGCCGAAGAACTCCGCCGGCTCGACCCCGACGAAGTGTTTGGCGAAGTGATTACTATTGGACTGCCACGAACCAATCTAAGGAGCGTCCGTCCCAGTGAGCGTTGAGCCCAGAGTAAGCGTCCATCCTGATTCGTCCGTCCTGATGGCGGCCATTGCGGCCCGGCTCATCACCAAGCTCGTGGATGTGCAGGACAAGCACGGCGAGGCGACCGTGGTGCTCACCGGAGGCACGGTGGGCATCGGCACGCTGAAGGCTGTAGCTGACTCTCCGGCGGCGCCCGCCGTCGACTGGTCCAGGGTGAACTTCTGGTGGGGCGACGAACGTTTCGTCGGTTCCGCGGATCCCGACCGAAACACGAAGCAGGCGTTTGACGCCCTGCTCTCGCGTATCCCGGTGGACCCGGAGCGCGTCCACCAGCCCGGTTCCTCCGACGACTTCGAGACTCCCGAGGAGGCCGCCGAGGACTATGCACGGCGGCTGCGGGAGGCTGCGGCGGCCGAACATGCGGCCGACATGTCCGATGACCGCCCCGAACATCCGGCGGCGCTGCCCCGGCTCGATGTGGTGCTGCTCGGCGTGGGGCCTGACGCCCATGTTGCTTCGCTCTTCCCCGAGCAGGCAGGGATCCGGGAAAAGGAACGGACGGTGGTGGGAGTCCGCAACTCCCCCAAGCCCCCGCCCCTGCGCGTGTCACTCACCCTGCCGGCCATCAACACGGCCGCGGAGGTGTGGATGGTGGTTGCAGGCGAGGACAAGGCGGGTGCGGTTGGTCTGGCCCTTGCCGGGGCCAACCCCGTGCAGGTGCCTGCCGCCGGTCCGCGGGGAACGTCCCGGACCCTCTGGCTTATCGACGAGAACGCCGCGTCACGTGTCCCGCAGCAGCTCGTCCGAAAGGATCCCGCGGGCGCGTAGCTTTTCCAGCGCTCCGGCCAGGACGTCTTCGGCGTCCTGGCCGGAGCGCCTTTCTTTAACGTACTCAAGATGGCTCTTGTAGCCATCGTCCAGCGCGTCGGCCGCTGCCGCGGCATGGCCGTCCCTGGTGGCGGGAGCCCCGCACCTCCGGCAGTCCCACACCACCGGGATCTGGTCTTCCGGCAGCTTGAGGAACACGGGCTGCGTTTCGTGGCCCTTGGCGCACCAGTAGGACACCTTGATCCGCGGCAGGGGGGAGCCGTGGTCCTCGCCGGACTGGAGGCTGGAACCTGATCCCGCTGTTACTCCTGCACGGGTACCGCGGAAGCCTGATGCTGGATGGACCACCGGAACTCCTGCCTCGAAATTGCCTGGCTTAAACAAAAACTGTGGCTGTCGGGAACCGACAGCCACAGTTTAGTAGGCAGATCCGCCGGGCGGGAGTGCCCGCCGGCGCGCCTCAGCCGAGGAGAATCATGAGTCGCCGCCGCTGAACCGCATGATCAGGCCCAGGGCGATGATGACGATGCCCCAGGTGACGCCCAGGATCACGGTGAACCTGTTCAGGTTCCGCTCGGCCACGCCGGAGGAGCTCAGGCCCGAACTCATTCCGCCGCCGAACATGTCCGACAGACCGCCGCCCCGTCCCTTGTGGAGAAGGATGAGCAGCGTCAGCAGGAGGCTGGTGATGCCCAGGAGGATCTGCAGGATGACATGAAGAACGTCCACGACGGCCTTTCAGGAAGTTGGGATTGCGGGAGTGTGCGCAGCGGTACGGACTAGTCCGCCACCAGGTGACTCTCGAACCTGACAATATTAGCAAACTCGGCCGGATCGAGGCTTGCGCCGCCCACCAGCAGGCCGTCGACGTCGCGCTCCTTCAGGATGGCGGCGGCGTTGTTGGCCTTGACCGATCCACCGTAGAGCAGGCGGGTCCTGGCAGCGACGTCGGCATCGAACAGCGAGGCGAGCTCGGCGCGGATGGCGGCGCACATCTCCTGTGCGTCCTCCGGGCCGGCAACTTCACCGGTGCCGATGGCCCAGACGGGCTCATAGGCAACTACGAGTTCTGCAGCCTGCTCGCCGGTCAGGCCCGCGACGCCGGCGCGAAGCTGTTCCAGCGTGTGGTTCACGTGCGTGCCCGACTGGCGGACCTCCAGGCCCTCCCCGACGCACAGGACGGGCGTGAGGCCATGCTTGAAGGCAGCCTTGACCTTGGCGTTGAGGACGTCGTCGGATTCGTTGTGGATGGTGCGCCGTTCGCTGTGGCCTACCAGCACGTACTTGCATCCGAGCTTGTTGAGGAACTGGCCGGAGATGTCACCGGTGTAGGCGCCGGAATCGAACTGGGAAAGGTCCTGGCCGCCGTAGGCGATGTCCAGGTCGTCGCCCTGGACGAGCGTCTGGACACCGCGGAGGTCAGTGAACGGCGGGAAGACAGCTACCTCGACGCGGCTGTAGTCGTGCTTGGCATCCGAAAGGGTCCAGGCCAGCTTCTGCAGGAGGGTGATGCCCTGCACGTGGTCCATGTTCATTTTCCAGTTGCCCGCGATGAAGGGCTTGCGGTCGAAAGCGCCGTTCGTTGACGAAGTCACGTAATCTCCAAAAAGTCTTGATAAGTGATTGGCCGGCAGGCTGCCGCGCGGGCAACCTGCCGGCCTGAGGACTGGAAGGGGGGGTGCTGGCTAGCGGTCCAGGACGCTGAGGCCGGGAAGTTCCTTGCCTTCGAGGTACTCCAGGCTGGCGCCGCCGCCGGTTGAGATGTGGCCGAACTGGTCATCTGCGAAACCAAGGGTGCGGACGGCAGCCGCGGAGTCGCCGCCGCCCACCACCGTGAACGCTTCGGTTTCAGTGAGGGCCTGCGCAATGGAGCGGGTTCCGGCGGAGAATGCTTCGAATTCGAAGACCCCCATCGGGCCGTTCCAGAAGACCGTCCTGGCTCCCTTGATCCGGCCTGCGAACGCAGCGGCCGAGTCCGGGCCGATGTCCAGGCCGATACCCTGGGCACCGAAGCTGCTGTCCTCGATGGCGTCGGCGGAAACGGTCTCGTGCGCAGCGTCAGCCGCGAACTTCTCCGCCACCACGACGTCGGTGGGCACCACGAATTCCGTGCCGGCGTCCGAGGCGCGCTTCAGGTAGTCCTTGACCACCGGGATCTGGTCCTCCTCGAGCAGGCTGGAAGCCACCTTGTGGCCTGCCGCGGCGAGGAAGGTGAACAGCATGCCGCCGCCCACCAGGATGGTGTCAGCCTTGCCGATCAGGTTGTCGATGACCGCCAGCTTGTCCGAAACCTTGGATCCGCCGAGCACCACCACGTAGGGACGCTGGGTATCGGCCGTGAGCTTGCGCAGGACCTCCACCTCGGTGTGCACCAGGTCGCCCAGGTAGGACGGAAGCCGGGTGGCGACGTCGTAAACACTGGCATGCTTGCGGTGCACAGCGCCGAAAGCGTCATCCACGTACGCGCCGTTGTCACCGGTCAGCGCCACCAGCTCGTCAGCGAAGGCGCCGCGCTCAGCGTCATCCTTGCTGGTTTCGCGGGCGTCGAACCGGACGTTCTCCAGGACCAGGGCTTCGCCGTCCTGCAGCGACGCCGCGGCTTCCTTGGCGGAACTGCCGACGGTGTCCCCCGCCAGGGTGACCTTGAAGCCGGCAAGTTCCGCCAGGCGGTCCACTGCGGGGCGGAGGGAGTACTTATCCTCGGGGGCGCCCTTGGGGCGTCCAAGGTGGGCTGTTACCAGCACGCGGGCACCGGCGTCCGTGAGCTTTGACAGCACTGGAAGTGAGGCCTTGATGCGGCCGTCGTCAGTGACTGTAGAGCCGTCGAGCGGCACATTCAGGTCACTACGAACCAGAATGTACCGCCCGCGGACACCTTCAGCGAGAAGTTCGTTGAGGGTGTGTGATGTCATGTGTCTAACCCTAGCCCAGCTTGGACGCGACAAGCTCCGTAAGGTCGACGAGGCGGTTCGAGTAGCCCCATTCGTTGTCATACCAGGAAACAACCTTGACCTGGTTGCCGATGACCTTGGTCAGTCCGGCGTCGAAGATGGACGAGGCGGGGTCGCCGACGATGTCGGAGGACACGATGGGCTCCTCCGTGTAGGTCAGGAAGCCCTGCAGTTCCTCGGACTCGGCAGCACGCTTGAGGGCGGCGTTGACTTCCTCAACGGTGGTCTCGCGGGAGACGGTGACGGTGAGGTCGGTGGCGGAACCGGTGGGGACGGGAACGCGGATGGCGTAGCCGTCCAGCTTGCCCTTCAGCTCGGGCAGGACCAGGCCAATGGCCTTGGCGGCACCGGTGGAGGTGGGCACCATGTTGACGGCGGCGGCGCGGGCACGGCGGAGGTCCTTGTGCGGGCCGTCCTGCAGGTTCTGGTCGGCGGTGTAGGCGTGGACTGTGGTCATAAGGCCGCGCTCAATGCCGAACTCGTCGTTGACCACCTTGGCCAGCGGGCCCAGGCAGTTGGTGGTGCAGGACGCGTTGGAAATGATGTTGTGGGTGGCGTTGTCGTACAGGTTGTGGTTGACACCCATGACGATGGTGATGTCCTCGTCCGAGGCCGGAGAGGAGATCAGGACCTTCTTGGCGCCGGCGTCGATGTGCTTCTGCGCATCGGCGGCCTTGGTGAAGAAACCGGTGGACTCGATGACGATGTCCACGCCCAGCTCGCCCCAGGGGAGTTTGGCGGGATCGCGCTCTGCAAGGACCTTGACGACGTTGCCGTTGACGACGATGTTGCCGTCTTTGACCTCGATGGTTTCCTTCAGGCGGCCGCCCACGGAATCGTACTTGAACAGGTGTGCCAGGGCCTCGGGGCTGGTGAGGTCGTTGACGGCTACGATCTCGAGGTCCGCGCCCTGTGCAAGTGCTGCGCGGAAGTAGTTGCGGCCGATGCGGCCAAAGCCGTTAATACCAATACGGGTCGTCACTTTTTCAGTCTCCTTGGTGCTTTTAGAAGCACTACTAGTTGAGCGGGCGTTCAAGCCAACTAACAGATCCCGCACGCCATTGGGCAGAGATGATTTACATACGGAGGGCGACCAGCCTCATTGCTGAAGGCTAACCGCCTTCCGTGACCTATCTTACGTTTAACTGGGTCCGCCCCCGCAAGTGCGGGGGCGGACGGTCCACATCGCGGCCCATTTAAGTCCGAATGTGAAGTTTGTAACAAGCGCTTGTAGCGCGGGTCACTACGGGAGGGTGATCAGGCCCGTGGCGTTGGTGCGTGCTGCCTCGAAGCGCTTGGCGACGTCGGCCCAGTTCACGATGTTCCAGAACGCCTTGACGTAGTCGGCCTTGACGTTGACGTAGTCCAGGTAGAAGGCGTGCTCCCACATATCGAGCATCAGCAGCGGGGTGGTGCCCAGCGCAGTGTTGCCCTGCTGGTCGTAGAGCTGCTCGATGACCAGGTTGCCACCGATGGGCTCGTAGGCCAGGAAGCCCCAGCCCGATCCCTGCAGGCCGAGTGCGGCTGCCGAAAACTGCGCGCGGAAGGCGTCGAAGGAGCCGAAGGCGTCGTCGATGGCGGCAGCCAGCTCACCCTCGGGCTTGTCGCCGCCGTCCGGGGACAGGTTGTTCCAGAACACGGAGTGGTTGACGTGCCCGCCGGTGTGGAATGCGAGGTCCTTTGAGAGCCTGTTGATGTTGGCGAAGTCGCCCTTCTCGCGGGCATCGGCCAGCTGTGCCAGGGCGTTGTTGGCGCCAGCAACGTAGGCGGCGTGGTGCTTGCTGTGGTGCAGCTCCATGATCCGCGCGGAGATGTGCGGTTCAAGGGCGGCATAGTCGTAGCTGAGTTCCGGCAATACGTACTCGGTCACAAAATCCTCCAATATCGTGGACGCTCGGTCCGGTTGGTAACTCTCGGATTGTGCATCCGGGCGGCGGGCGCCCGGAATCTTTTTGATTCTATGGGTCGGTTACTCGTCCAGCATTTCGGGCGTCACATTGGCGTCCGTACCGGGAATGCCCAGGTCAGCGGCGCGTTTGTCCGCCATGGCCAGGAGGCGGCGGATGCGTCCGGCGATCGCGTCCTTGGTCATGACGGGGTCGGCCAGGCGCCCCAGTTCGTCCAGGCTGGCCTGCTTGTGGGCCACGCGCAGCTCGCCGGCGTACTTCAGGTGCTCGGGAACGTCGTCGCCCAGGATCTCGAGGGCACGCTCTACACGGGCACCGGCTGCCACTGCAGCCTGGGCCGAGCGGCGCAGGTTGGCGTCGTCGAAGTTGGCCAGGCGGTTGGCGGTGGCGCGGACTTCCTTGCGCATGCGCCGCTCCTCCCAGACCATCAGCGCATCGTGGGCGCCCATGCGGGTGAGGAGGGCGGCGATGGTATCGCCGTCGCGGATGACCACGCGGTCCACGCCGCGGACTTCCCGCGCTTTGGCCTGGATGTCCAGCCGGCGCGCGGCCCCCACCAGCGCCAGTGCGGATTCCGGGCCGGGGCAGGTGACCTCCAGCGAGGAGGACCGGCCGGGCTCGGTGAGCGAGCCGTGGGCAAGGAACGCGCCCCGCCACACGGCTTCCGCGTCCGCGGCGGAACCGTTGACGACGGCGGACGGCAGCCCGCGTACGGGCCGGCCGCGGCCGTCTAGGAGGCCGGTCTGCCGGGCCAGCGCCTCGCCGTCGCGCACCACCCGCACCACGTAGCGGCTGGCCCGGCGGAGTCCCCCGGCGGACACCACGATGATCTCGCTCTGGTGCCCGTAAACCTCGGCGATCGCTGCGCGGAGGCGCCGCGCCGTGGAGGCCAGGTCCACTTCGGCCTCGATGACGATCCGGCCGGAAATGATGTGCAGCCCGCCGGCGAAGCGGAGCATTGCGGAGACTTCGGCCTTGCGCACCGATGACTTTTTGATGTCCAGACGGGACAGTTCTTCCTTGACCGATGCTGTCAGTGCCATGGCACCTTCCTAACTGTTCCCAAAAATGTCCTGGTACGCCGTCGCCAGACGCAGGGGATCATGGACGGGCCGGCGTCCCGACGCCCCTACTTTACCCAAGACAACCTCGGCCCCGATCATCGCGGCGGCCCGCTCGAACTCCTGCCGTTCCGGCACCGAGGCAGGATCTGCCAGGACGACGTCCACCGTGAACTCCGGGGCGTAGCGCCGCAGCACGTCGAGGTGGTCCGCGGCCGTCATCCCGGAAGTCTCCTTGGTGTCCGTGGCGAGGTTCATGGTGAGGCAGCGTTTGGCCGGGGTGTTGCAAAGCGCCTGGCGCATCTCCGGCAGCAGCAGGTGCGGCAGCACGGAGGTGTACCAGGAGCCCGGGCCCAGGATGACCCAGTCAGCCAGTTCGATGGCCGTGAGCGCCTCCGTGCAGGCCCGGGCCGCCTCGGGCATGAGCCGGACGTGTTCCAGTGAGCCCGCCACGGCACAGCGCGCCTGCCCGCGGATGGTCTGCAGGGCGGAGGCGCCATCCGGCGCGGTGACGCGGACGTCGCCTTCGATGGTCAGCGGCTCGGTGGACATGGGCAGGACCTGGCCGCGGGCGCCAAGCAGCGCACCGGCCCACTTCAGTCCGGCCACGGTGTCCCCCAGCAGCTCCCAAAGCGTGACGATCAGCAGGTTCCCCATGGCGTGCTCGTCCAGCGAACCGCCCGGGCCCTTGCCGGGACGGAAGCGGTGCTGCATGACGTCGCGCCAGGTCCTGCCCCAGTCCGTGTCGTCGCAGAGCGCGGACAAGGCCATCCGCAGGTCCCCCGGCGGGAGGACGCCGTACTCTTCGCGCAGGCGCCCGGAAGAGCCGCCGTCGTCCGCCACCGTAACGACGGCGGTCAGTTCGGACGTGAGCAGGCGCAGCGCCGAGAGGGAGGCGGAGAGGCCGTGGCCGCCGCCGAGCGCCACAACGTTGGGACCTTTGTCCTGCTGGCTGGCTCCGGTTCCGGACGCAGGCGGAACCAGCGGCAGCGCGCCGGTGAACAGCGCCATTATTCGCGGCCCAGATCCCGGTGCGTGGTGGTCACGGTGACCCGGGGGAACTGCGCCAGTTTCTTGGAGAGCTCGACGGCGACTGCGACGGAGCGGTGTTTCCCGCCGGTGCAGCCCACGGCGATGGTGGCGTAGTGCTTGTTTTCGCGGCGGTATCCGTCCAGGACGGGCTCCAGGGCCATGACATACCGGTCCACGAAGTTCTTGACGCCTTCCGCCTCCAGCACGTAGTCGCTGACGTCCTTGTCCAGCCCGGTGTGCGGGCGAAGCTGCGGAACCCAGTGCGGGTTGGGGATGAACCGGACGTCGGCTACGTAGTTGGAGTCGACGGGCAGGCCGTACTTGAAGCCGAAGCTCATGATGTTGAGCCGGAGGGCCACGGGGCCCGTTTCGCTGAAGAGTTCCGTGATGGCCGTGGCCAGCCCGTGGACGTTGTAGCCGGAGGTGTCCAGGACGACGTCGGAGCTGTCGCGCAGTTCCTGCAGCAGCTCGCGTTCGGCGGCGATGCCGTCCAGGATGCGGCCGCCGCCCTGCAACGGATGCGGCCGGCGACCCTGCTCGAAGCGGCGGACCAGGACGTTGTCGCTGGCGTCGAGGAACAGGACCCGGAAGGTAACGCCGCTGGCCGCGAGGGCACCGAGGGCGGCACGGATATCCGCGAAGAGCCCCTTGCTGCGGACGTCGATCACCACGGCGAGCCTCGGGATGGACTGCGGGGCGTGGGAGACGAGTTCGGCCAGCGTGCCCAGCATCTGCGGCGGCAGGTTCTCCACCACGTACCAGCCGTGGTCCTCCAGCGCGTCGGCGGCGGTGCTCCGGCCGGCTCCGGACATTCCGGTGACCACAAGCAGCTCCGCTTCGAGCGGCTTGACGGGCTGCATCCCGTCCTGCCCGGCTCCGGATTCCGCCGTCGTGTCTGCCATTAGGTCCGCCCCGTTTCTGTTGTTGCCATGCCGGGGCGCGCACCGGCGCAAACCCCGCCCCTTACCCTAGCTAAGTTTCAATGATTTCGCCGGTGGACATGTTGATGGCGGGCACCGTTGCCGCAGCCGGCTCGCCCGTGGAGAAGTGGCTCACGATGGCGCTGGCCAGCGCAGGGCCAATGCCCTTCGCCTGCGAGAGCTCTTCGGCGGAGGCGGCCTTGACCCCCTTGACGGACCCGAAGTGGGCCAGCAGTGCCTTGCGCTTGGATGCGCCCAGCCCGGGGACTCCGTCCAGTGCGGATACCGTCATCGCCTTGCCGCGCTTCTGCCGGTGGAACGTGATGGCGAAGCGGTGGGCTTCGTCACGGATGCGCTGCAGCAGGTACAGCCCCTGCGAGGTCCGGGGAAGGATTACGGGGAAGTCGCTGTCCGGCAGCCAGACCTCTTCGAGGCGCTTGGCGAGGCCCACCACGTAGACATCGTCGATGCCCAGGTCCGCGAGGGCCCGGGCGGCGGCGTTGACCTGCGGCTTGCCGCCGTCGACCACCACCAGGTTGGGCGGATAGGCGAACTTGGCGCGCGGGGCGGGCGTCGTGGTGTCCGCCACGGTGCTGTCCTTCGGGCTGCTGTCCATGGGCGTCTCCTGCTGCCCGGGTTCCGGCTGTTCCGCATCTTCCGGGCCAGGGCCCAGCACCGAGTCATCCACCTGGGCGGACTTGTCCTGCAGGTAGTGGCGGAACCGCCGGGTGAGGACGTCGTGCATGGCGGCGGTGTCGTCGGCTGCTGCGGGCCCGGTGACGGAAAACTTCCGGTAGTCGGACTTCTTCGGCAGGCCGTCCTCCACCACCACCATGGAGGCCACCACGTTGGTTCCCTGGACATGGGAGACGTCGAAGCATTCGATCCGCAACAGGGGCACAGGCAGGTCCAGCGCTTCCTGGAGTTCCTGGAGTGCCTGCGAGCGGACGGTGAGGTCTCCGGCCCTTCGCGTCTTGTGCAGCTTCAGCGCATGCTCCGCGTTTTCACGGACGGTTGTCATGAGGGCGGCCTTGTCGCCGCGCTGCGGAACCCGGATGTCCACCTTTGCGCCCCGGATTCCGCCGAGCCACTGCGCCAACTCCCCGGCGTTGCTGGGCTCCACGGGAACCAGCACCTCGCGGGGCAGCCTGCCGTGGCTGTCGCCGTCGTTGCCGTAGACCTGCTGCAGGAGGTGCTCCACGAGGTCCGGCGTGGTGAAGTCCTCCACCTTCTCAACCACCCAGCCGCGCTGGCCGCGGATCCTGCCGCCGCGGACGTGGAACACCTGCACCGCGGCCTCGAGCTCGTCCTCATGGAGCGCGAAGATGTCCGCGTCCGTGTCCTCCGCGAGCACCACTGCATTGCGCTCGAAGACTTTCCGAAGGGCGGCGATGTCATCCCGGATCCTGGCTGCGTGCTCGTAGTCAAGCTCGGCCACGGCATCCGCCATCTGCTTTTCCAGTTTGGCGATGAAGCGCTTGGCCTCGCCGCCCATGAAGGCGCAAAAGTCCTCGGCCAGGGAGCGGTGGTCCTCGGCAGAGATGCGGCCCACGCACGGGGCCGAGCATTTGTCGATGTAGCCCAGGAGGCAGGGCCGGCCGGTGGCTTCGGCACGCTTGAACACCCCTGCGCTGCAACTGCGGACCGGAAACACCCGGAGCAGGGTGTCCATGGTTTCCCTAATGGCGCCCGCGGTGTAGGGACCGAAGTAACGGGTCCCCTTCTTCTTGTCGCCCCGCATGACCTGGACGCGCGGGTACTTCTCCCCCATGGTTACGGCAAGGTAGGGGTAGGTCTTGTCATCCCGGAACACCACATTGAACCGCGGCTTGAATTCCTTGATCCAGGTGTATTCCAGCTGCAGCGACTCCAGCTCGCTGCCCACCACCGTCCACTCCACGCTGCTCGCTGCGTGGACCATGGCGTAGGTCTTGGGCAGCAGCCCTGCCGGGTTGGCGAAGTAGGAGTTCAGCCGGGAGCGGAGGCTTTTGGCCTTGCCGACGTAGATGACCCGGCCGTGGGGGTCGCGGAACCGGTAGACCCCCGGGTTGGTGGGGATTTCACCCGTCCTGGGCCGGTAACTTGCTGGATTTGCCACTTATCCATTCTACTGAGCCGTACCCGCCGGCTGCGCCAGCCGGACCCCCTGCCGCTGGCGGCCTAGTCGAGCACTTTGCTCTGGTTGTAGCTGGTGGACCGTTCCTGACCGCTGAGTTCCGCGATGGCATCCATGATCCGGTCAGTGACCTCGCGCCGGGCCGGCAGCGAATGGTCCGGGCCGGTCTTGTCGAAGTACAGCGGCTCCCCCACCTTCATGGTGAAGTGCTGGGGCCGCACGCCCTTCTCGCCCGCACGCTGCAGGTTCTCCGTGCCGACCAGGCCCACCGGGATTACCGGCGCGCCGGTGGTCAGCGCAAGCCAGCCCACGCCGGTGCGTCCGCGGTAGAGGATGCCGTCCCGGGAGCGCGTGCCCTCAGGGTAGATGCCGATCCCGCGGCCGGACTCGAGGATGTCCAGGAGGGTCTTGAGCGCCTGGACACTCGCCGCCTGCTCGCCCCTCTCCACGGGAATGGAGCCCACGGACTCAAAAAAGGCCTTCATGACTTTGCCTTTGATCCCGCCGGTGGTGAAGTACTCGGCTTTGGCGAAGAACGCCACCGGACGGGGCATCAGCGCCTGGACGATAACACTGTCGAAGAAGGACAGGTGGTTGGGTGCCACGATGAAGGGACCGTCCGTGGGGACGTTTTCAACGCCGACGACGGTGGGCCGGCAGGTGCCCGCGATCAGGCTCCGCGTGGTCCAGCGGACGGCTTCAAACATTTCCATCGTTGGTCACCTCGCTCATGGCGGCACTGTGGATGGCCTGCAGCCGGTCGATGACCTTCACCAGCTCTTCCGCAGTGTGCACGACGGCCACGGACCCGGCGTTTTCCAGTTCGCCGTCGGGAGCGAAACCCCAGGCAACACCGATGCAGTCGAGCCCGTTGGCAATGGCTCCCGAGACATCCTGGGCGCGGTCCCCCACCATGAGGGCGTGCCGGGTTTCCAGGTCCCCAAGGGCGGCGGCGATGATTTCCGTCTTTCCCAGGGGCACTCCTTCGACGGCCGTCTCGTCGTCGGCCGAGCCGCGGATGCTCAGGAACAGCCCGTCGATGCCGTGGTGCGCCAGGACCTTCCGGGCCAGGTTCTGCGGTTTCTGGGTGGCTACGGCCACCGGTGTCCCGGCGGCCGCGAAGGATTCCAGCACTTCGCGGATGCCCGGGTACAGCCGGCTCTGGGCGATGCCGGTAGCCACGTAGTGCTCACGGTAGCGGCGGATGACCTCGTCCAGGAGGCGGGCGGGCACTTGTGCCACATTGAGCAGGGAATCGCTGAGCTTGGGGCCGATCATGGCTTCGAGCAGGTCCTGGCCGGGAACGGGAAGCCCCACGGCCGTCAGGGCCGCCGCGATTCCGTCTGTTATTCCACCGGCCGGATCGACAAGAGTGCCGTCCAGGTCAAAGATCACGGGCACTGTTGTTGGAGTCACCGGGTTAGTTTCTCACGTCAGCAGCAGTGCCTGAAACTCGCATTCCCGCGGCGGAATATTTCTCTTGTCCTAGCCCAGGATTTCGGCGAGGAAGGTGGCGGTGTGGCTGGTGGTGGACGTTGCAACCTGCTCCGGCGTGCCGGTGGCGACAATCTGTCCGCCGCCGGAGCCACCGTCCGGTCCCAGGTCCACTATCCAGTCGGCGCTCTTGATGACGTCCAGGTTGTGCTCGATGGTGATGACGGTGTTGCCTTTGTCCACCAGGCCCTGCAGGACCAGAAGCAGCTTGCGGATGTCTTCGAAGTGCAGGCCGGTGGTGGGCTCATCCAGCACATACACGCTCCGGCCGTTGGAGCGCTTTTGCAGCTCTGCCGCCAGCTTGACGCGCTGCGCCTCACCACCGGAGAGGGTGGTGGCCGGCTGGCCGAGCCTGACGTAGCCCAGGCCGACGTCCACGAGCGTGTTCAGGTGCCGCGCGATGGGTGAGAACGCGGCGAAGAACTCCGCGGCCTCCTCAATGGGCATGTTAAGGACCTCGGCGATGGTCTTGCCCTTGTAGTGCACCTCCAGGGTTTCCCGGTTGTACCGTGCGCCATGGCAAACCTCGCAGGGGACGTAGACGTCCGGCAGGAAGTTCATCTCGATCTTCAGCGTGCCGTCACCTGAGCAGGCCTCGCAGCGCCCGCCCTTGACGTTGAAGGAGAACCGGCCGGGAAGGTAGCCGCGGACCTTGGCTTCAGTGGTTTCGGCGAAGAGCTTGCGGATGTTGTCGAAGACGCCCGTGTAGGTGGCCGGGTTGGAGCGCGGCGTGCGCCCGATGGGGCTCTGGTCCACGTGGACCACCTTGTCCAGGTGCTCGAGGCCCTGGACGGTCTTGTGGCGCCCTGCCACCTGCTTGGCGCCGTTGAGCTTGTTGGCCAGCACCTTGTACAGGATCTCGTTCACCAGGGTGGACTTACCGGAACCGCTCACCCCGGTCACCGCGGTAAAGAGGCCGAGCGGGAATGCGGCGTCAACGTTGTTGAGGTTGTTTTCGCGTGCACCCACCACCTTGAGCTCGCGCTTCTTGTCGTACTTGCGCCGCTTCTTGGGCACGTCGATGCTCTTGCGCCCGGACAGGTAGTCGCCGGTCAGGGATGCGGTGTTCTCCAGGAGCTCCTTGTACGAGCCGGAGTGCACTACCTGGCCGCCGTGCTCGCCGGCGCCGGGTCCGATGTCCACTATCCAGTCGGCGACGTGAATGGTGTCCTCGTCGTGCTCCACCACGATCAGGGTGTTGCCCATGTCGCGGAGCCGGGTGAGGGTATCGATGAGCCGCCGGTTGTCGCGCTGGTGCAGGCCGATGGAGGGCTCGTCCAGGACATAGAGCACGCCCACCAGTCCGGAGCCGATCTGGGTAGCCAGCCGGATGCGCTGCGCCTCGCCGCCGGACAGCGTCGCGGACGGGCGTTCGAGGTTCAGGTACTCCAGCCCGACGTCCAGGAGGAACGTCAGGCGCGCCTGGATTTCCTTGAGGACCTGGTGCGCGATCTGGGCTTCACGGCCGGTGAGGACGAGGTTCTCCAGGAACGCGGCGCAATCCCGCATGGGAAGTGCCGCCACTTCGGCAATGGACTTGCCGTTGATGAGCACGGACAGGGACGCAGGATTGAGGCGCGCGCCGTTGCAGGCAGGGCAGGGGATCTGCCGCATGTACTCCTCATACCGGTCGCGTGCCCAGTCGGAGTCGGTTTCGCCGTGCTTGCGGTGCACGTACTGGATGGCGCCTTCGAACCCAGTGCTGTACTTGCGTTCCCGTCCGAAGCGGTTCCGGTACTGCACCACCACCTTGTGGTCCTTGCCGTGCAGGACAGTCTGGCGGACGTCCTTGCCCAGCTTCTCCCAGGGGGTATTCATCGAGAATCCGAGTTCCTTTGCCAGGCCCTCGAGGAGCCGGTTCCAGTACTCGGTGGTGGCAGTTCCCATCGACCAGGGGGCGATGGCGCCCTCGGACAGGGAGAGCTCCGGGTTCGGGACGATGAGTTCCTCGTCCACTTCCAGCTTGGTGCCGATGCCGCTGCAGGCTGCGCAGGCGCCGAAGGGGTTATTGAAGGAGAAGGATCGGGGTTCGATCTCGTCGATGGCGAGGGGATGCTCATTGGGGCAGGCGAGGTTCTCGGAGAACGCCCGGATCCGTGCGGGGTCATCCGCCTCGAGGTCCACGAACTCCGCCAGGACGCGGCCCTCAGCCAGCCCGAGGGCGGTTTCGATGGAGTCCGTGAGCCGCTGGCTGATGCCTTCCTTGACCACCAGCCGGTCCACCACCACCTCGATAGTGTGCTTGAACTGCTTGCCCAGCTTGGGCGGATCGCTGAGCTGGACGAGGTCCCCGTCCACCCGTGCCCGGGAGTAGCCCTTGGCGCTGAGCTCCTTGAAGAGGTCCACGAACTCGCCCTTCCGCCCGCGCACCACCGGGGCGAGGACCTGGAAGCGGGTGCCTTCGTCGAGCTCGAGCAGCTGGTCGACGATCTGCTGCGGTGTCTGCTTGGCAACGGGCTTGCCGCAGACGGGGCAGTGCGGCCGGCCCACGCGCGCCCAGAGCAGGCGCATGTAGTCGTAGATCTCGGTGATGGTGCCCACCGTGGAGCGCGGGTTCTTGCTGGTGGATTTCTGGTCGATGGAAACTGCCGGCGACAGGCCTTCAATGAAATCGACATCCGGCTTGTCCACCTGCCCGAGGAACTGGCGGGCGTAGGCGGACAGTGATTCGACATAGCGGCGCTGGCCCTCGGCGAAGATCGTGTCGAACGCCAGTGACGACTTGCCCGAGCCTGACAGGCCGGTGAAGACGATCATCGCATCGCGCGGCAGGTCCAGGTCAACGTTCCGGAGATTGTGTTCGCGGGCGCCCTTCACCACGAGCCGGGACAGGTCATGGCGCTGCACAATGCCAGTGGAAGGCTCGGTGACGGAGGTGGGTTCGATGGCGGTTTCTTCAGCTAAGGCTTTAGGCACCCAATAATGCTAATCGAAAACTTCTTCGAAACCGTCACCGCCCAGGGCCCTCAGCGGGCGTCGTAGGCGGCCGCCAGCAGCTTCACGGCTTCGGCAAACGTTGCCCCCTGCGACTTAGCGGCTTCGGCGTAGGCCGCCGCCGCCGCGGAGAGCCCGCTGAGACGTTCGTCACGTGCACTGACCACCGTCCCGTTCCGGCCACGGGTGGCCACGATGCCCGCCGCCTCCAGCTCCTTATAGGCCCGGGCCACTGTGTGCGGCGCCACGTCAAGGCTGTCAGCCAGGGAGCGGACAGCGGGAAGCCGGGTGCCGGGCGGAAGCGCACCGCTGTCAGCCAGGTGGATGATGCGGAGCCTCAGCTGCTCGTACAGCGCCACCGTGCTGGCGGTGTTGGGCTTCCAGGCCCCGGGGAAGTCGGGGACGGCCTTCACCGGCCCGCCTCGAGGACGCCGGCATTGCCGGCGCGGGCAGCGAACTGGGCGTAGTAGAGCCGGGCGTAGAAGCTTTTGGCCGCCAGGAGGTTTTGGTGGTTGCCCTGTTCGACGATGCGTCCGTGGTCCATGACCAAGATTAGATCAGCGTTGCGTACCGTGGACAAACGGTGGGCAATCACGAAACTGGTCCGGCCGCGCCTCAGCCGCTGGGTGGCCTGCCGGATCAGCAGTTCGGTCCTGGAGTCCACGGAGCTCGTTGCCTCGTCCAGGATCAGGACGGCGCGGCCAGCCAGCTGCGCCCGGGCAATGGTGACGAGCTGGCGCTGGCCCCGGCTGAGGGGTTCACCCCCGTCTTCCAGCACGGTGTCGTATCCGTCCGGCAGTGCCCGGACAAAACGGTCAACGTGGCTGGCCTCTGCGGCGGCCAGGATGCCGGCCTCGGTGGCGTCCGGCAAACCGTAGGCAATGTTCTCGCGGATGCTGCCCGCAAACAGCCAGGCGTCCTGGAGCACCACGCCGAACTGTGCACGCAGCCGGTCCCGGGGCACGGCGGAGGTATCGGTTCCGCCGATGGTGATCCGGCCCGAGGTCGGCTCATAGAACCGCATCAGCAGGTTTATCACGGTGGTTTTTCCTGCACCGGTGTGTCCCACGACGGCCACCGTCTGCCCGGGCTCCACCCTGAACGAAAGGTTGCGGACGGCCGGGGACGAGCCCGGGTAGCCGAACGTCACGTCGTCGAACACGATTGCTCCGCCGGCCGCAGGCTGCCCGTCCGCGGCATCAGGGTCGGCAGCTTCCTCTTCCGCGTCCAGCAGGGCGAAAACGCGGGCGGCGGACGCGGCGCAGGACTGCATGACATTGAGCAGGCCGCCGATCTGTCCCACCGGCTGGGTGAAGAGCCGGCTGAACTGGATAAAAGCCTGGATCCCGCCGATGGTCATGGCTCCCGCTATGACCTGGAGGGCCCCGATGACGGCCACCGCAACATAGTTCAGGTTGGCCATCAGCACCATGAGGGGCTGGACGACACCGGCTGAAAACTGGGCTTTCGTGGATGCACGGGCCAGCCGCGAGTTGCCGGCCGCAAAAACGCCGGCCGCCCGGGACTGGTATCCGAAGGCTTTGATGACTTCGTGGCCCGTGATGAATTCCTCTGCATGCGCATTGAGCTCACCGGTTTCCATCCATTGCCGCGCGTAATGCACCTGCGACCTGCGCGCCACGAAAAAGGTGATGCAGGTGGACAGCGGAACGGTGGCGAGTGCGATGGCCGCCAGCAGCGGCGAGATCCACAGCATCATGGCGAGCGACCCGGACAGCATCAGGACGGACATGATCAGCTGTGTCAGGAGCTGGTTCAACGCCTGGGAGATGTTGTCAATATCGTTGGTGGCCCTGCTCAGGACGTCGCCGCGGGAGCTGTCGCGGTAGTAGGAGGCGGGCAGCCGGTGCAGTTTGTCCTCCACGGCAGCCCTCATGTTGTACATCAGTCCCTGGACGGAACGCGCCGTCAGTGCGCCCTGGATCCAGTTGAACAGCGATGCGAGGACGTACATCACCGCCACTGCCGCAAGCAGCAGGACGAGTCGTTCCTGGTCCGTGCTGCCGCCGTAGACGCCATCAACCACCACGTCCGTGGCATCGCCCAGGTACTTGGGGGCGGCCACGTTCAGGCCGGCGAAGGCACAGGTGGCTGCGACGGCTCCGAGCATCAGCCGCAGGAACGGCCGCAGCAGCCCGAGGAGCCGCCACGATGTGGCGCGGAAAGCCGGGTCTGCCGCCGTAGCGCCGGCCGGGGCCGTCACTGCGGGCCATCCAGGGCCAGCTGTGATTCCGCGATTTCCCGGTAGGTGGACGACGTCTCCAGCAACTCCCGGTGCGTACCCTGCGCAACCACGTGGCCGCCGTCGAGCACCAGGATCAATTCGGCGTCCTCGACAGTGGAGACGCGTTCGGCCACAACAAGGATGGTGGCGGCCGCAAGTTCGGAATCCAGCACCTGCCGCAGCCGCGTGTCCGTGTGGTAGTCAAGTGCAGAGAAGCTGTCGTCGAAGAGGTACAGGGATGACTTGCGTAGCAGTGCACGGGCTATGCAGAGCCGTTGGCGCTGTCCCCCGGACAGTTTGGTTCCGCCCTGCCCCACCGGCGTCTCAAGGCCCAGGGGCAATCCGCTCATGAAGCGCATGGTCTGCGCCTTTTCAAGGGCATCCCACAGTTCCATGTCCGAGGCTCCGGGGGCCGCCATCCGCAGGTTGTCGGCGATGGTTCCGGAAAACAGGTGCGAATGCTGGGGCACCACGGACATGGAGCCGCGCAGCACATCCAGGGGCAGGTCCTTAATGTTGACGCCGTCGAGTGTTATGGCGCCTTCGGTGGTGTCGAGGAAACGCGGGACCAGGTTCAGCAGGGTGGACTTTCCGCTGCCCGTGGATCCCACGATGGCCGTGGTGGTGCCGGGCAGCGCGGCGAAGCTGACGCCGGCAAGGACAGGCGCCTCGGCCCCCGGATAGGAGAAGCCGACACCCGTGAACTCAATGGTGCCGCCCTGCGGGACGGACCCGCTGGGTCCGTCCCGGGGCTGGGCCGGCAGCATGGGTGCCGCGGGCTCCCCGGGATCCGCCACCGAGGGCTCGGTGTCCAGGACAGCGCCGATCCGTTCCGCGCACACGGCTGCCCGCGGTGCCGTCATCAGGACGTACATGGACATCATGATGGCCAGCAGGATCTGCATGATGTAGGCAATGAACGCCGTGAGCGCACCGATGTTCATCTGTCCGGCCTGGATGCGCTGGCCGCCGAACCACACGATTGCCACCGAGGACAGGTTCACCACCAGCATGATCATCGGCAGCATGGCGGCCACGAGCAAGGCTGACTGGAGGTTGTTGGCGGTGAGGCTGCCGTTGGCGCGGGCGAAGCGGTCGCTCTCATGCTCCTGGCGCACAAATGCCCGGATGGTGGCCACGCCGATGATCTGCTCCCGCAGGATGCCCCCGGAATTGTCCAGCAGGTCCTGCCCCTCGCGGTAGAGCGGGATGAGGCGCCGCACAATGGCGGACATGATCAGCACGAGCAGCGGCACGATGACGATGATGACTGCGGACAGCCCCACGTCCTGCTGGAGGGCAAGGATGACTCCGCCCAGGCCCATGGCGGGCCCGGCGATGAGCATGGTGAGCACCAGGAGCGCGAAGGCCTGGATTTGCTGGGTGTCGTTCGTCACCCGGGTGGTGAGGCTCTGGGTTCCAAACCGGGCCACCTCGCGCGAGGACAGGGACTGGATCTTCAGGAAGATCTCCGCCCGGAGCTGCTGGCCGAGCTTCATGGCGATGGCTGCGCCGAAGTAGCCTGCCCCAATGGCCGCAGCCGCCTGCACCATGGCGATTCCCGCCATGAGGAGGCCCAGTCGGTGGATGGACAAGGTGTTGCCTGCCACGATGCCGTCATCGATGATGGCCGCGTTGATGGTGGGGAGCAGAAGGTTGGCGGCGGCCTGCACCAGTTGCAGGAGCACGACGGCGGCAACGGGAGCTTTATGCGCCATAAGCAGCCGCCCCATGAGTCGGATCAGCAACGCACCTCCGGAAGGTCGGGAAGCCTGCGGGGCGGCGGCAACCGTTCCCCACCAGCCACATCGCTCATTGTAAGGCAGATCACTTACTAATTTTGTCAAGCGTGTGACAGTGCGGTAGAGGTTGTCCAGCGAATGGATTTCGTTACTTCTTGCGCCCCACAGCGAAGATCCGGCGGAATGGGAAGACGGTGCCGTGCCGTCCCGGCGGATAGGCGGTGCGGAGTGCCGCTGCGTATTCTGCTTCGAACTCCCTGCCGTCGTCGGGTGAGAGAACGGCCAGTACGGGGCGCAGGGCCGCGCCACGCACCCACTCAAGGACCGGGTCCGGGCCCGGCAGGACCTGCTGGTACGTGGTTTCCCAAGCATCTGCGGTGCAACCGGCGTCGAGCAGGATAGTGAGGTAGTCCGCCGGCTCACCTACCGATTCCCCGCCGCGAAGCACGCCGTCGAGTTTCGGTGCCCAACGGGCTGACGCTGCGAGTTCCCGCATCAACGTGTGGGAGGGCGCCCCGAAGTTCCCCGGCACCTGCATGGCGAACCAGCCCCCGGGACGCAGGGCGGCCAGCCAATCCCGGATGAGGTCCTGGTGCCCGGGCACCCATTGAAGGGCGGCGTTACTGACCACCACATCCGTTTCCGCTGGCGGCATCCAGCCGGCAATGTCGGCCTGTTCGAACCGCAGGAGCGGATGCCGCGCGGCCACAGTCCCCGCCTTGTCCAGCATCTCCGCCGACGAGTCCACGCCCACCACCTCGGCTTCCGGCCACCGCCCGGCCAGCGTGGCGGTGAGGTTCCCCGGTCCGCAGCCCAGATCCACAACGCGTCCCGGCCGGTCAGCAGTGATCCTGCCGGTGAGGTCGAAAAACGGCCGGTTCCGGTAATCACCGAACTGGACGTATTTGGCCGGATTCCATTTCATAAGCTTCCCCGTTGCCTGGTCGTGTCACAGATACCGCGAAGCCTAGCCGGTACGCGGCGGATTTCCGGGAGCACCCTGGCACTAAGCTGGAAACCAATGAAACTCGTTGACCAGCTGACCGATCTGCCCCGGAACTCCTCCGCCGCCGTCGATCCCGATGACCTTTACACCCGCTTTGTCGAATGGACGGAAAGCCGCGGCCTGGCGCTGTATCCGGCGCAGGACGAGGCTGTCATGGAACTGGCCACTGGTGCCAACGTCATCCTCGCCACCCCCACCGGGTCCGGAAAATCACTGGTTGCCATCGCCGCGCACTTCCAGGCCATGGCCCAAGGCCGGCGCAGCTACTACACGGCGCCCATCAAGGCCCTGGTGTCAGAGAAGTTCTTTGCCCTCTGCGACATCTTCGGCGCCGAGAACGTCGGGATGATCACCGGCGATTCCGGGGTCAACCAGGACGCACCCATCATCTGCTGCACCGCCGAGATCCTGGCGAACACGGCACTGCGGGAGGGTGCGGCAGCCGAACTCGGCGCCGTCATCATGGACGAGTTCCACTTCTACTCGGATCCGCAGCGCGGCTGGGCCTGGCAGGTGCCGCTGCTGGAACTTCCGCAGGCCCAGTTCCTGCTCATGTCCGCCACCCTGGGCGACGTCACCAGGTTCGAGAAAGGCCTAACCGACCTCACCGGCCGCCCCACCACCACGGTGAGTTCCGCCGAACGCCCCATCCCGCTGCACTTCTACTATCACGAGATCCCGGTGCACGAGACGCTGGAAGAGCTGCTCACCACTAAACAGGTCCCCGTCTATGTGGTGCACTTCAGCCAGATCGAGGCAATCGACCGGGCCCAGACGCTCATGAGCATCAACGTCTGCACCCGTGAGGAGAAGGACAGGATCGCGGAGCTGATCGCGAACTTCCGCTTCGCCGCCGGCTTCGGCAAGACCCTCAACCGGCTGGTCCGGCACGGCATCGGCGTGCACCACGCGGGCATGCTGCCCAAGTACCGCCGCCTGGTGGAACAGCTCGCGCAGGCCGGCCTGCTCAAGGTCATCTGCGGCACCGACACCCTGGGCGTGGGGATCAACGTCCCCATCCGCACCGTCCTGCTCACCGCTTTGAGCAAGTACGACGGCGTCCGCACCCGGCTGCTCAACTCACGCGAGTTCCACCAGATCGCGGGCCGTGCCGGCCGCGCGGGCTACGACACTGCCGGAACCGTGGTGGTCCAGGCCCCCGAGCATGTGACGGAGAACGTCAAGGCGATGGCGAAAGCCGTGGCAAAGTTCGGCGACGACCAGAAGAAGCTGCGCCAGGTGGTCAAGAAGAAACCCCCCGAAGGCTTCGTGTCCTGGGGCGAGCCCACCTATAAGCGCCTGGTCGAGTCCGTACCGGACCCGCTCACGTCCAGTTTCACCGTCACCCACGCCATGCTCATGAACCTCATGGAGCGGCCCGGCGATCCCTTCGCTGCGGCACGGCGGCTCCTGACCGAAAACCATGAGCCCCGCTCCTCGCAGCTGCAGCTGATGAAGAAGGCACTGGGCATCTACCGCGAGCTGCTGGCGGCGGAGGTGGTGGAGCGGATCCCGGCGGACCAGCAGGAAGCTGACGGACGCACCGTCCGCCTGACCGTCCACCTGCAGCCGAACTTCGCACTCAACCAGCCGCTCTCCCCCTTCGCACTTGCTGCGCTGGAGCTCCTTGACCCGGAGTCGCCGTCGTACGCCCTGGACGTGGTGTCCGTGATCGAGGCGACGCTGGAAAAGCCCCGCCAGATCCTCTCCGCGCAGCAGAAGAAGGCGCGGGGCGAAGCCGTGGCGGCCATGAAGGCGGACGGCATCGACTACGACCAGCGGATGGCGATGCTGGAGGAGGTCACCTACCCGCAGCCGCTCGCGGACATCCTTGGGGAGGCCTTCGAGGTCTACCGGAAGGCGGCCCCCTGGGTGGGCGACTTCGAACTGGCGCCCAAGTCCGTGGTGCGGGACATGTACGAACGCGCCATGAACTTCGGCGAGTTCGTGCAGTTCTACGGGCTGGCCCGCTCGGAAGGCATCGTGCTGCGATATCTGGCGGACGCCTTCAAGGCCCTGCGGCAAACGGTTCCGCAGGACATGCTGCGGGAGGACCTTGAAGACCTCACCGCGTGGCTCGGCGAAATGGTGCGCCAGGTGGACTCCAGCCTCCTGGATGAATGGGAAGAACTCGCGTCCGGGGCCATGCCCACCCCGCACGACGCGCCGCCGCCTCCCCCGCCGTCGCTCACCTCGAACATCCGGGCCTTCCGCGTGATGGTCCGCAACGAGATGTTCCGCCGCGTTGAACTGTTCGCTGACGAGGACGCGGCGGCCCTTGGTGAACTGGACGCCGGCTCGGGCTGGGACCGGGACCGGTGGGAAGACGTTCTGGACGACTACTTCGACGAGCACGACGACATTGGGACCGGTCCGGATGCCCGCGGCCCGGGGCTGCTCATCATCACCGAGGAATCCGGGCTGTGGAAGGTGCGGCAGATCTTCGACGATCCTGCCCGGAACCACGACTGGGGCATCTCGGCCGAGGTGGACCTGGCAGCGTCGGACGAAACCGGAACCGCCGTGGTGCGGGTAACGGACGTCAACCGGCTCTGACGCAGGGCTGACCTGCAGCAGGGGGAACGGGCCCGGCGGTAAGCTCGGACAATGAGTGTTATCCGCCCCGCCACCGAACACGACGTGCCCGCGATCCTTCGCATGATCCACGAACTGGCCCACTACGAGAAGGAACCGGACGCAGTCCGCAACACTCCCGAGATGCTGCGGCAGGTCCTCTTCGGCGAGAACCCGCGCGTCTTTGCCGCCATGGCCGAGAACGAGGCCGGAGACGTCCAGGGCTTCGCACTCTGGTTCCTCAACTACTCCACCTGGGAAGGCGTGCACGGCATCTACCTGGAAGACCTGTACGTCAGCCCGGAGGCGCGCGGCGAGGGCCACGGCAAGGCCCTCCTGCAGCACCTTGCCTCCATAGCGGTGGCAAACGGCTACGCCCGGGTGGAGTGGAGCGTCCTGGACTGGAACGAGCCATCCATCAATTTCTACCGCCGCCTGGGCGCCCGCCCGATGGACGGGTGGTCAACCTTCAGGCTCACCGGCGACGCCCTCGAAAAGTTCGGCAGCGCCTCATCCGCCCCCGTCCCCGCAGCGGCCCATGGCTGAAGCAGGCCACGAGGTCCGTGCCCGGCACGAATTCCGGGGCATGCGCACGGTGGAACACTACTTCACCGTGCCGCTTGACCACTCCGCGCCGGACGGCGAGGCCATCACCGTCTTCGCCCGTGAGTATGTCTCGGCCTCCCACAGCGGGGACGAGGCGCAGAACCTGCCCTGGCTGCTGTTCCTGCAGGGCGGCCCGGGCGGCCGCGGGAACAGGTTCGGCTCCCTCGGCGGCTGGGGCAAGGCCGCCGCTAAAGAGTTCCGGATACTGATGCTGGACCAGCGCGGCACCGGACTGTCCACCCCCGTGGACCGCAACACCCTGCCGCTCCGCGGGTCTGCGGCCGACCAGGCCGCGTACCTGGAGCACTTCCGGGCCGATGCCATCGTTGCTGACGCAGAACTGATCAGGAAAGCGCTGGGCTCGGAACCCTGGACCGTGTTCGGGCAGAGCTACGGCGGTTTCTGTGCCCTGACCTACCTGTCCTTTGCCCCCGGCGGCCTGAAGGAGGTCCTCATCACCGGCGGCCTCGCTCCCCTGACCGGTCCTGCCGACGACGTCTACCGCGCCACCTTCCAGCGGGTGGCGGCGCGGAACGCCGAGTACTTCAGCTGGTACCCGGAAGACCGCACTATGGTGGAGCGGATTGCCCGCCACCTGCGGACCACGCCGGAGTTCCTGCCCGACGGCGGTCCCCTCACCGTGGAGCGCCTCCAGATGCTGGGTGCGTTCCTTGGCGGCAACACCAGGGTGGACAGCCTGCACTACCTGCTGGAGGATGCGTTCACCGGAACCCCGGCCGGGCCGAGGCTCTCCGATCCCTTCCTTGACCAGATGCAGGGAATCGTCTCGCGCCGGTCCAACCCGCTCTATGCCCTGATGCATGAATCCATCTACGGGCAGGGCCAGGCAACAGACTGGTCGGCCTGGCGCGTACTGGCGGAGTATCCCGAATTCCGGCCTGACGCCGAGCCCCTGCTGCTGACCGGCGAAATGGTCTACCCCTGGTATTTCGAGCAGGATCCTGCCCTGCAGCCCCTCCGGGAGGTGGCCGGGCTGCTCGCCGCGAAACAGGACTGGCGGCCGCTCTACGATATCCGGCAGCTTGCCGCCAACCGGGTGCCGGTGGCGGCAGCCGTGTATTCCGAGGACATCTATGTGGACCGGAAGCTGTCCCTGGAAACGGCCGCCGCGGTCCGTGGGCTCGAGGTCTGGGAGACCGGGGATTTCCATCATGACGGCATCGCCGATGACGGCGAGGGGATCTTCAACCGGCTGCTTGGGATGGTGAGGTCAGGCCGCCGCTGACGCCCGGCGGCCCGCCACCCGGGTCAGGAACGCTACGGCCAGGACGAGGGCGCCCACCACGCCGCCCAGCATGTTCAGCCCCAGGTAGCCGGTCCAGCTGAGCACAAGGCCGGAGACAGCGCCGCCCACCGCCCCCGCTGCGCCCATCAGCATGTCCGAGACACCCTGCACCACCACCCGGGACTCCTGTCCGACGCTCTCGGCCAGCAGGGTGGACCCGGAGACAGTCGCTGCGGACCAGCCCATGCCCAGCAGCACCAGGCCGACGGCGACGGCTGCGGTGGAGCCCTGCCCGAACCCCGCCACGAGGACGGCGGTGATCAGCAGCATGCAGCCGATCATGACGGTCTCGGTCCGGCCAGCTTTGTCCGTTAGCCAGCCCATCACCGGTGACAGCGCGAACATGCCGGCGATGTGCAGGGAAATCGTGAAGCCGATGATGACCAGCACATCACCAGATGCCGTATGGCCGGCATGGGATGCCGCGGGTCCTTCCACGAGGTGCTGCAGGTGGAGCGGCGTCATGGACATGACGCCCACCATGACGGCGTGGGCCCCGACGACGGCGGCGACGGCCAGCAGCGCAGTGCGGGAACCCCGGATTGCGCGCATCCCGCGTGCCAATGAGCCCCCCGGCCGGGGCCCGCCCGGGGCGGCAGCCGCCGCAGCGCCGGCGGCTGCCGGCCCACGTTCCGCAAGCTGGCGGGCCGCAACTTCACGGGCGAGGTGCAGCGGGTCCGGCCGGAGTCCGATGAGGACAAGCAGGGTGGCCACCAGAAGCCCGGCGCCGGAAATCACAAACGGTCCTGCCACCGCTGGCAGCCCCAGCGCCGCACCCACCACCGTGCCGGGCTGGATCAGATTGGGTCCTGCCACGGCGCCAACCGTCACGGCCCACACCACGGTGGACAGCGCCCTGCCCCGGTGTTCCGCTTCGGCGAGGTCCACGGCGGCGAACCTGGCCTGCAGGTTCGCTGCGGTGCCCACCCCGATGCCTGCCGCGCCCAGCACAAGCAGGACAAAGATTCCAGTGACCACGGCCAGCACCATGAGCACCGTACCGGCCAGGGCAGCCGAGAGGCCGGCCACCTGGCCCATCCGGCGGCCACTGCGGTCCGCCAGCGAGGCGAGCGGCAGCGCGGACAGCGCTGCCCCCAGGGTCATGACCGTTGCTACGGCTCCCGCCCACGCGCTGGAGCCGGACAGCTCCACAGCGAGGATCGAACCAATCGAAACTGTTGCCCCCGTGCCGATTCCGCCGAAGACCTGGGCGGCGGCCAGCAGGGCGACGGTACGCCGCTGCACCCGCCGCACATCGTTGTCGGTTATCACCGTGGGGGCCATGGACAGAGCATAGTCCCCGCCGGTGGCCTCCTAAAGGGGTCAATTTAAAAGAAGCAGTCCCGGCCGCTCGCGTGGCCGGGACTGCTGCTGATAGAAGGCTGGAAGCCTTTAGTCGACGTCGCTGTGGCTCTTGCGGACGTCTTCTTCCAGGCGCGGATCCAGGTGCGCTTCCTTGGCCTTGGAGCTGACCAGGCTGGCGATCACCGCGATGACGATGGTGCCGACAATGACGGCCAGGGACACGAACGTGGGGATCTCGGGAGCCCATTCAATGTGCTGGCCGCCGTTGATGAACGGCAGCTCGTTCACGTGCATGGCATGTAGCACCAGCTTGACGCCGATGAATGCCAGGATGAAGGACAGTGCGTGCTTCAGGTAGATCAGGCGGTTCATGAGGCCGCCCAGCAGGAAGTACAGCTGGCGCAGGCCCATCAGGGCGAACAGGTTGGCCGTGAACACAATGAACGGGCTCTGGGTCAGTCCGAAGATGGCCGGGATGGAGTCGACGGCGAACAGCAGGTCCGTGAGGCCGATGGTGATGAAAACGATCAGCATGGGGGTGAAGACCTTCTTGCCGTTCACCGTGGTGCGCAGCTTGTTGCCGTCGAACTTCTCCGACATGGGGATCACCTTGCGGATCTTGGCGATCAGCGGGTTCTCACGGTCTTCTTCGTCTTCGCCCTCGTCCTGGGCCTGCTTCCAGGCGGTCCACAGCAGGAAGGCGCCGAAGATGTAGAACACCCAGCTGAACTGCTCGATCACCATGGCGCCCAGCAGGATGAAAATGCCGCGCAGGATCAGGGCGATGATGATGCCCACCATCAGCACTTCCTGCTGGTACTTCCGGGGCACCGAGAACCGGGCCATGATGATGATGAAGACGAACAGGTTGTCGATGCTGAGGCTGTATTCCGTCACCCAGCCGGCCACGAACTGGCCGCCGTATTCCGGGCCGGTGAAAGCGAACATGGTTCCGGCGAACACCAGCGCAAGGCTGACGTAGAACGCTACCCAGAGGCCGGCTTCCTTCATGGATGGTTCGTGGGGCCGGCGGACCACCAGGAGAAGGTCGATCAGGAGGATAAGGCCGAGGACGACAAAAGAGCCGACTTCGAACCACACGGGCAATTCGAGCACAGGGTAGCCTTTCGCAGGGTACAGAGATGCGGTGTAAGTCTCTCCGGCCTGCCTGCGCACTTGGTGCTGAGATGGCGGCCCGCTACGCCCGGCCGGGCAACCATGCCCTGCGTGTTGACGATCGTAGCGCTCGGGATACTCCCCTACGTGACGTTAACTGTACATGAGCCGGGAGCGTTGCCGCTCCCGGCTTACGTTGGGTGACGCCCTGGCGCCGGGTCAGGCGTGGCCTGCCGCCTGCATCTGCCGCAGTTCCTTCTTCAGTTCGCCGACCTCGTCGCGGATCCGGGCGGCCACCTCGAACTGCAGTTCGGCAGCGGCGCCGTGCATCTGCTCGGTGAGCTGCTCGATGAGCCCCACCAGGTCCTCTGCCGGGGCCGCCGCGAGGCCGTCCGAACGGACCTTCGCAGCACCCTTCTTGGCCCCGGCCTTGGTTGCCCCGGTGATCCCGCGCTTGCCCTTGCCGTAGTCGAAGCTGCCCAACAACGCATTGGTGTCGGCGTCTTCCCGGGCCAGTTGGTCCGTGATGTCCGCGATCTTCTTCCGCAGCGGCTGGGGGTCCACGCCGTGCTCAGTGTTGTAGGCCACCTGGATGGCGCGGCGCCGGTTGGTTTCATCAATGGCATTGGCCATGGAGTCCGTGATCCGGTCCGCGTACATGTGGACCTGGCCGGACACGTTACGGGCCGCGCGGCCGATGGTCTGGATCAGGGACGTGGAGGACCGCAGGAAGCCTTCCTTGTCCGCGTCCAGGATGCCCACCAGGGACACCTCCGGAAGGTCCAGGCCTTCCCGGAGCAGGTTGATGCCCACCAGGACATCGAAGCTGCCCAGCCGCAGCTCGCGCAGCAGCTCGACGCGCCGCAGCGTATCGACGTCGGAGTGCAGGTACTCCACCTTCACGCCGTGGCTCAGGAGGTAGTCCGTGAGGTCTTCCGCCATGCGTTTTGTCAGAGTGGTGACCAGGACGCGCTCGTCCTTCTCCACGCGCGTCCTGATCTCGCCCAGGAGGTCGTCGATCTGGCCCTTGGTGGGCTTGACGATCACCTCGGGGTCCACCAGGCCGGTGGGCCGGATGATCTGCTGGACGAAGCCGTCCGCCTTGCCGAGCTCGTACTTGCCGGGCGTGGCGGACAGGTAGACGGTCTGGCCGATCCGTTCCAGGAACTCGTCCCATTTCAGCGGCCGGTTGTCCATGGCGGACGGGAGCCGGAAGCCGTGGTCCACAAGGGTCCGCTTGCGGGACATGTCGCCTTCGTACATGGCACCGATCTGCGGGATGGTCACGTGGGATTCGTCCACCACCAGCAGGAAGTCGTCCGGGAAGTAGTCGATCAGGCAGTGCGGGGCGGTGCCGCCGGCCCGCCCGTCAATGTGGCGGGAGTAGTTTTCGATGCCGTTGCAGAATCCCATCTGCTGCATCATTTCAAGGTCGTAGGTGGTCCGCATCCGGAGCCGCTGCGCCTCGACCAGCTTGTTCTGCCCCTCCAGGACTGCGAGCCGGTCCGCGAGTTCGTCCTCGATGGACTTGATGGCGCGGCTCATGCGTTCCGGGCCGGCGACGTAGTGCGATGCCGGGAAGACGTACATCTCCGTTTCCTCGCGGATGACCTCCCCGGTGACGGGGTGCAGGGTGTAGATGTTCTCCACTTCGTCCCCGAAGAACTCGATCCGGAGCGCGAGTTCCTCGTACATCGGGATGATCTCGACGGTATCGCCGCGGACCCGGAACGTGCCGCGGTGGAAGTCCATGTCATTGCGCGCGTACTGCATGGAGACGAACTTGCGCAGCAGCGCATCCCGGTTCATTTCCTGTCCCCTGCGGAGCGTGACCATGCCGGCGATGTACTCTTCCGGCGTGCCCAGGCCGTAGATGCAGGAGACCGTGGCCACCACCACAACGTCCCGGCGCGTCAGCAGCGCGTTGGTGGCGGAGTGCCGGAGCCGCTCCACTTCCTCGTTGATGGACGAGTCCTTCTCGATGAAGGTGTCCGTCTGGGGAACGTACGCCTCAGGCTGGTAGTAGTCGTAGTAGGAGACGAAGTACTCCACCGCATTGTTGGGCAGCAGCTCCCGGAACTCGTTGGCCAGCTGCGCGGCGAGGGTCTTGTTCTGGACCATCACCAGGGTGGGGCGCTGGACCTGCTCGATGAGCCAGGCGGTGGTGGCGCTCTTGCCCGTGCCGGTGGCGCCGAGCAGCACCACGTCCTTCTCGCCGTTGTTGATGCGCTCCGTCAGCTCCGCTATGGCGGCCGGCTGGTCACCCGCAGGCTTGAACTCGCTGATGACCTCAAACGGCGCTACAACACGGTTTATATCCTGCGCAAGGCTCATGGATCTAATCTACAACCGGGCACCGACAGAACGGGCCGAGTCCGTTACGGGCGAACAGCGCAGCGGGTTTCGCAGGGGTCAGGACGCGCACGACGGCGGCTGCCACCCTGCGCTTTCGGCCCACCGTTCCATGGGGTCTTCCGCATTCCGGAACCACTCCTCCTTGGCTTCCGCGTAGCCTTCGGTGGTTGCGTCGCCGGCATGCTCGGCGGCCAGCCGCCGCTTGAAGGCCAGATAACCGGCGGCGGCGCCGGCATCGGCGCGCAGCCAGTCCCGGAAGCACAGGGCGAACCGCCATCCGGGCGACCCCGCAGCCCGCACATGCAGGTTCACGTCGCGGCCGGGGTCGGCGCTGGCATGGAAACGCTTGTACCAGTCCTCCGGCCGCGGATGGCCCGGTTTGGGTGCATCGGCGGAACTGCCCGGAACGAAGGGGAACCCGGCGGCCGACAGGAGCGGCGCAAGGGTGTCTGCCGCGGCCAGGTCAGGGACAGCGAGCTGGAGGTCGATGACGTCCTTGGCGTCGAGGCCCGGGACCGAGGTGGAACCGATGTGCTCCAGGCTGAGGCCGTTGACGTCCACCGCGTCCTGGCGGGACAGGGCGGCACGGATCCGGGCCATGATGCGCCGTGCCTCCTGCGGCCATTCCGGGCGGGACGGGAGCAGGACGGGTCCACCTTGCCGGCCGGCGCGGACCCCCTGGGCGATGTTCAGCGCAAAGGGCTGCAGGCGTCCTTTCCAGAGCCGGTCCACCTGCTCCAGCAGTTCCGCGACGCTGCCCGAATTGTCCAGGACCACGTCTGCGGCGGCCAGCCTGTCCTCCCGGGACGCCTGGGCCTGGATGCGCGAGCGGGCGGCCTCCGCGGTCATGCCCCGGTACTCAAGCATCCGCTGCACCCGCATGTCCTCCGGGGCGTCCACCACCAGGACCAGGTGGAAGTCGCTCCCCTGGCCAGTCTCCACCAGCAACGGGATGTCCTGCACCACCACGGCGTCGTCCGCAGCAGCTGCCACGATGGCCGCGGCGCGGGAACGGACAAGCGGGTGAACAATCCCGTTCAGGGCGGCAAGGCGTTCCGGCTGCCCGAAGACCACCGCGCCGAGACGGGCACGGTCCAGCCGCCCGCCGTCGTCGAGCATCTCCGCACCGAACTCGGCCACGATCCTGGCCAGCCCCTCCGTACCGGGCTCCACAACTTCACGGGCCAGCGCGTCCGCGTCCACCAGCACGGCGCCCAGCTCCTTCAGCCGCCCGGCCACCAATGACTTCCCTGAGGCGATTCCGCCGGTCAACCCGATCTTCAGCACGGCTCCCACCCTATCCCGCCTGACTAGACTGGGGCGGGTGCATGAGCAAGAGAGCAGGGCGGCGTCCTACACCACCCTGGCCGCGGGTCCGGACTTCCGCCACGAGCTGGAGATCAAGCGTTCACGCTTCATCACCGTCCTCCGGCGGGCAGGCACCGAAGAGGATGCCCGTGACCTGGTGGCAGGCCTCCGCCGGGAGTTCCACGACGCACGGCACCACTGCTCCGCTTTCATCATCGGACCGGATCGGGACATACAGCGGTCAAACGACGACGGCGAGCCCTCCGGGACGGCCGGAATACCGATGCTGGAAGCCCTGTCCAAGAGGGAGACGGCACCCGGAGTGGCGGACCTCAGCGACGTCAGCGCCGTCGTCGTGCGCTATTTCGGCGGCGTGCTGCTCGGGGCTGGAGGCCTGGTCCGTGCCTACTCAGAATCGGTCTCCTCAGCACTGTCACTGGTGCCCCTGGTACGGCGCAGCCGGCTGCGCATCTGTTCCGCGGCGGTACCCCATGCGGCAGCCGGCAGGCTGGAAAACGACCTCCGCGCTGCCGGCTTCGTGATGGCCGAAACCAGCTACGGCGCGAAGGACACGGTCCTGCGCCTCGCCGTTGCCGATAATGCGGATGCGATCGCCGCCGCCGCGGAACGGCTGCAGGTGCTGACTTCCGGCGGCGTTGGCCTGGCGACCGAGGGAACGGAGTGGGTGGATGTCGCGCTTGCCTGACGTGTCCCTGGTGGACGTGGACGACGCCGTCATGGAGTCGCTCCTGGCGCTCGCCAAGCGGGACGCATCACCGGACGAGGTGGCTCCCCCGCTGGGCGGGCCCGGCTGGAACCCGGAACGCACCGCGTGGTTCCGCAGCTACCACCGGGCGGCGGCTGAAGGCCTGGACGGAAAGGCCGGCGAAAAATCCTGGGGCATCCTCTGCGGCGGGGACCTGGCCGGATCCATCCGGCTCCGCCGCCTCGCACCGGGGCACCGTGGGTCTGGCCCTGAAGACGGGGCTGTGGCTGAGACGGGCATCTGGCTGGGCAGGAGCTTCCGGTCCCGGGGAATCGGAAGTGCCGCGCTGCACCTGGTGCTGGCTGAGGCCCGGAAGGCAGGACTCTCCCGGGTGATCGCCCGCACCCTGGCCGGCAACGGAGCGGCGCAGCATCTGCTCGAGTCGGCGGGCGGGCACCTGCAGCCCGAAAACGACGGAACTGTCCTCGCCGTCGTCGAACTTCAATCCGCCGGTTAACGCACAATGGGCCCCTGCTTCCGCAGGGGCCCATTGTGTCAGCCCGGAAATCCGGGCCGGCGGCAATTAGTTGCCGGTCAGCTTCTCGCGCAGGGCGGCAAGAGCCTCATCCGAAGCCAGGGTGCCGGCGCCGGTGTCGGCGGCAGCAGGCTCGGAGGAGTAGCTGGTGGCGCCGGAGTCGCTGTCACCGGACGTTGCAGCAGCAGCGTCGTCGGCAGCGTGCTGGGCAACCTGCTTCTTGTGGGCTTCCCAGCGGGTCTGGGCGTCAGCGTACTGCTGCTCCCAGGCGGCGCGCTGGTTCTCGTAGCCTTCAAGCCACTCGTTGGACTCGGGATCGAAGCCCTCGGGGTACTTGTAGTTGCCCTCTTCGTCGTACTCTGCGGCCATGCCGTACAGAGCGGGATCGAATTCGGTGCTGTCGGCGTCGACGCCCTCGTTGGCCTGCTTGAGGGACAGCGAGATGCGGCGGCGCTCGAGGTCGATGTCGATGACCTTGACGAACAGTTCGTCGCCAACGGAAACAACCTGCTCGGCCAGCTCAACGTGGCGGACAGCGAGCTCGGAGATGTGGACCAGGCCTTCGATGCCGTCTTCGACGCGGACGAACGCACCGAACGGAACGAGCTTGGTGACCTTACCCGGAACAACCTGGCCCAGGGCGTGGGTGCGGGCGAAGGTCTGCCACGGATCTTCCTGCGTAGCCTTGAGCGACAGGGAGACGCGCTCGCGGTCCAGGTCCACCTCGAGAACCTCGACGGTGACTTCCTGGCCAACCTCGACAACCTCGGACGGGTGGTCGATGTGCTTCCAGGACAGCTCGGAAACGTGAACCAGGCCGTCTACGCCGCCCAGGTCCACGAAGGCACCGAAGTTGACGATGGAGGAAACGACGCCGGGACGGACCTGGCCCTTTTCCAGCTTGTTGAGGAAGGTGGAGCGGACCTCGGACTGGGTCTGCTCGAGCCATGCACGGCGGGACAGAACAACGTTGTTGCGGTTCTTGTCCAGCTCGATGATCTTGGCTTCGATCTGCTGGCCGATGTACGGAGCCAGGTCGCGCACGCGGCGCATCTCGACGAGGGATGCGGGCAGGAAGCCGCGCAGGCCGATGTCGAGGATAAGACCACCCTTGACAACCTCGATGACGGTACCGGTGACAACACCGTCTTCTTCCTTGACCTTCTCGATGTCGCCCCAGGCACGCTCGTACTGAGCACGCTTCTTGGAGAGGATCAGACGGCCTTCTTTGTCTTCCTTGGTGAGCACCAGGGCTTCGACCTGATCGCCGACGGAGACAACTTCTCCGGGATCAACATCGTGCTTGATGGACAGCTCGCGGGAGGGGATGACACCTTCGGTCTTGTAACCGATGTCGAGCAGGACTTCATCGCGGTCGACCTTGACGACGGTACCTTCGACGAGGTCTCCGTCGTTGAAGTACTTGATGGTGGCGTCGACTGCTGCGAGGAAGTCCTCAGCGGTACCGATGTCGTTAATGGCGACTACGGGGGTACCGGGCTTCTCGGTGGAGGTGATGGTCATGTAGTAGGGGCTCCGTTGTGGATAGTTAGTCGGTCAGGCAAACCGGCGCGCCCGCGTTATGGAACGCAGGCGCGATTCGCGGTGAATCCGACGGATCCTCCGGGTCATCCTGATTTTGTGGATTTTACAGAACGTGCACGTGGTACACGTCCGTTTATTCTAGTCGCCGCCGCCAACAAGGGCAAAAGCGAGCAGGTACCCCTCCCCCTCAGAAGTGGGTAAGGCAGTGGGTGGCCCGCTCCACCGCGAACATCTGGCGGGCCTGCAGCGCCGCGCCTTCAGTGTTTTCACGGATCTTCCCTGCCGCCGCTAAAGTCACCGGGCAGACACCGCCGAGGTAGATGGAGGAAAGCGCGGAGACGTCCAGTGCCAGGTCCGCGGGGGTGCCTTCCGGGAGGCGTTCGACGGCGGCCCGGCCCCCCTCGACTGCCAGGACCCAGGTTCCCGCGGTGAGCCCGAGCGGGTCATCGAGGTCCAGCATCAGCCTGCCGTCGGCCGGATACTGCCGGGCCTCGAGGGCCGCGGCGGCGTCCAGGATCCGGAGCCAGAGCATGTCCCTGCTGTCCGACGAGTCGATGCAGCGGGGGTCCGTGAGGGCCCAGGGCAGGGGGTCGTCCAGTGGAGCTTCGCCCCAGGTGATACGTTCCACCAGGTCGATCGCCGCCAGGAACTGCCAGAGTTCGAGGTAGGCGTCGTTTGTGGCCGCCAGCAGGTCCACCACTTCCACTGTGTAGGGCTTGGTGTCCCAACCAAGGAACTTGTACGAGACGTAGCCGTCCACGTCACCGCCGGGCCCGTAGTGGAGCGCCACCTTGACGGCGGGGTCCTCTTTGCCGTCGTGTCCAAGTGACCCGGACGCCAGCTGCCGGTACCACTCCTGCCGTCCGATGGACCCCGGCGTCAGCCGGTGCACGCGGTCGAACACCACCGGGGCCAGCTCCAGCAGGGCCTTGGGGTCGGCAACCTCCACGGAGCCGGTGGGCTGGTGCTGCAGGGTGAACCGGGTGGTGGTGTCAACCTTCAGGGAGCGCTCGAAGCTCGCCACCCCGTAGCCGAACCTTCCGTAAATGGACCCCTCGGAGGCAGTGAGTGCGGCCATCGCCACGCCGTCCTCCTTCGCGAGCCTGAGGTCCTCGCTCATCATCCGCCGCAGCAGGCCCCGCCGGCGGTGCGAGGTACGCACCGTCACCGAGGTGACCAGTTGCGTCTCCAGTGTCCTTCCGAACCCGATGTTCAGGGTCTTCCGGAGCGTCGCGAACGTGGCCACGGGAACTTCTGCGGGCAGGGATCCAGGAGCCACGCCGCCGGTCTGGTAGGCGCCCGTCAGGACGCGGCCATCCACCTGGTAGGTGGCGAGGGCCTTTTCCACGTGCTCGGGCGTGCGGGTGGACTCGTGGAAACCGAATGACACCGCCCGGGACCACATGGCGGCTTCCTCATAGCCGTCGTTGCCTTTTGAGACCGCGCCAAAGCGCCGGATTTCATAGTTGCCGCTCAGATCGCCCATTCGTCCGAGCCTAGCCAATCCATCCGGCGCCTGACCAGCGCAAACAGCCGGGCATCACGTTCAGAGCGGGCGGACGGGCTGGCGCAGGATGGTCCGGAGTTTTCCGGCGCCACTTTCCGGGGGTCGCTGAGGTAGATCTCGTGGTGCGGCGCGAATCCGTACCTGTGGGATGGCATGAATTTACTGTGCAGCCGGTGCAGGGCAGGCCCTTCGTCGTCGTAGCTGCCGATGTGCAGGATCTGTACCGACAGGCCTTCGTCCAGGGTCTCCAGCCGCACTGCGTCCAGCCCGGCAACCCCCTTGGCAGCCGCCTTGGCCACGCCGGAGTGCAGTTCGGCGTGGCCGATCCAGTCGGGCTGCGGAACCATCATGGTCCACTTCCACCTGTCCTTGTCACGGGTGGTGAAAGCCTGGGGGTCGTCCGCGGTCCACAGGCCTTCCAGCGGTCCCACCGCGTAGTCCCGGCCAGCGCTTTTGCTGGCGAACCTGATGGCGTAGGACACCGAGTACAGTGCTTCCAGCGCCGCAGCGTAGGCGGGAGCAGTGCCCGGGTTTCCCTGCCCGTCCACCATCAGGTACTGGAACGGCGGGACGGTGACCACCTCGAAATCACGGGTGCGGGGCGCGTACAGCTCCTTGAACTGCCTCCGGACGTCGTATTTGTCCATCGCCCCGCCCCCGTTCGACTCGCGCTGGCGGTCAGTGGCCGGCGTCGTACCAGCTGGGACCGACGCCGATCTGGACTTCCAGGGGCACGCTGAGGTCCGCCGCGGCAGCCATCTGCTCCGTGACCAGCCTCTCCACCGCCTCGCGTTCCCCGGTGGCGACTTCGAGGACCAGTTCGTCATGGACCTGCAGCAGCATACGGGATTTGAGCCCCTGGGACTGCAGTCCGGCGTGGACTCCCAGCATGGCGCGCTTGATGATGTCCGCGGCCGAGCCCTGGATGGGGCTGTTGAGGGCGATGCGTTCCGCGTTTTCCCGCAGCTGCCGGTCGGTACTGGTGAGGTCCGGCAGGTAGCGCCGGCGGCCTTCGATCGTGGCGGTGTACCCGTCCACGCGCGCCTGGTCCACCACGCCGCGGAGGTAGTCGCGGACCGCGCCGAACCGGTCGAAGTAGTCCTTCATCAGGGTGCGGGCCTCGTCCACGGAGATCTCCAGCTGCTTGGACAGGCCGAAGGAGGTGAGGCCGTACGCGAGCCCGTAGGATATGGCCTTGACCTTCGAGCGCATGGCGCTGGTGACCTCGCTGGTGGGCACGTGGAAGATGTTGGAGCCAACGAAGCGGTGCAGGTCCTCGCCGTCGCGGTACGCCTGGATCAGGCCCTCGTCGCCGGACAGGTGCGCCATGATCCGCATTTCGATCTGCGAGTAGTCGGCGGACAGCAGGCATTCGTAGCCGTCGCTGACCACGAAGATCCCGCGGACCCGGCGGCCCTCCTCGCTGCGGATGGGGATGTTCTGCAGGTTGGGGTTGTTGGAAGAGATGCGGCCGGTGGCGGCCACATTCTGGGCGTAGGTGGTGTGGATGCGTCCGTCCTCCGCCACCGACTTCTTTAGCGACTCAATCATCTGCCGGAGCTTGGCCGCCTCCCGGTGCGCCATGAGCTGGACCAGGAACTCGTGCCCGGTCTTCTCCAGCAGGTTCTTCAGCGACGCGGCGTCGGTGGTGTAGCCGGACTTGATTTTCTTCGTCTTGGGCAGCTGCAGTTCGTCGAACAGGACCGTCTGCAGCTGTTTGGGTGAACCGAGGTTGACCTCGTGGCCGATGGCTGCGAACGCCTGCTCCTGGGCCTGGTCGATGACCCGGGCGAGGTCGGCGAGCTGTTCATCCATGCGGTCCATGTCGATCCTGATGCCGGCAAGCTCCATGTCCGCCAGGACCCGGCTGACGGGCAGCTCCAGGGTGGACAGCAGCTCCTCCGCCTTGCGCTCCTTGAGCTCCCTTTCGAAGTACCGGCTCAGGGAGAGTACGACGGCGGCTGCCTGGACGAGCGCGTCGGCGGCGGCGGTATCGTCCCCGTCAAACGACAGTTCCAGCTGGCCGGCTTTGCCGGTGGCCGCGGAAATTCCGACGTTCAGGTGGTGCTGGGCGAGTTCGTCCAGCTCGTAGGAGCGGCGGTCCGGCTGGATGAGGTACCCGGAAATCGAGGTGTCGTCCACCACGCCTTCCAGTTCCAGCCCGCGGGCCGTCAGCGCCTTCAGGGCGGCCTTGAAGCCGTGCATCACCTTGGGCGCTTCGGGGTCGCGCAGCCAGCGGGCCAGCAAGTTCTCCGTTTCGGCATCCTGGCCGGACAGGTCGATGTAGGCGGCCGCACCGTCGCGGACGATGGCCACGGCCGCAGCATCCTCGCCGATCCGTCCCGGGATGAGGTCCACGGCGAGGGCCGAGCGCTGCCCTGCACCGGCGGCCAGGAACGCCTCCAGCTCGGCGGCGGTTGCGGGGGTGGTGTAGTCCGGGGCGTCGATGCTTTCGCGTTCCGCGGCGGGCGCGTCCTCTTCACTGTAGAGCGCGAAGAGCCGGCTGCGGATGGTCTTGAACTCGAGCTGGTCGAACAGGTCTTCCAGGGCTGCCTGGTCCGGGCGGGGCTGGTACAGGTCGTCAAGCGTGACGGGAAGCTCCAGGTCCGTGTGGAGCTGGTTGAGCATTCGGTTCCGCTTCACGTTTTCGACGTTCTCGCGCAGGGCGTCACCCACCTTCCCGCCGATGGAGTCCAGGCGTTCCAGGACACCTTCCAGTCCGCCGTAGAGGTTGATCCACTTGGCCGCGGTCTTCGGGCCGACACCGGGCACGCCGGGAAGGTTGTCCGCCGTCTCCCCCACCAGGGCGGCAAGGTCGGAGTACCGGGACGGGCTGACGAAGTACTTGGCCTCGATGGCAGCGGCGTCCATCCGGGGGATGTCGCTGACGCCCTTCTTGGGATACAGGACGAACACGTTGTCCGTGATGAGCTGGAACGCGTCCCGGTCGCCGGAGACCAGCAGAACCTCAAAGCCGGCCTTCTCCCCCATGGCGGCCAGGGTGGCGAGGATGTCGTCCGCCTCGTAGCCCGGCAGCTTGATGGTCTTGATGCCCCAGGCCTCCACCACCTGCGCGATCAGGTCGATCTGGCCGCTCATCTCGCGGGGGGTCTCGTTCCGGCCGCCCTTGTATTCGCTGTATTGGGCCTTGCGGTGGGTGGTCTCATCGGAGACGTCGAAGGCCACGGCGATGTGCGTGGGCTGCTGCTCCTTGATCAGGTTGATCAGCATGGAGGTGAAGCCGTGGATGGCGTTGGTGTGCTGCCCGTTCATGGTGGAGAACTTGTCCGCGGGCAGGGCGAAGAAGGCACGGAAAGCCATGGAGTGGCCGTCCAGGACCAGGAGCCGCGGCTGGCCTGTCATGGGGACCACGGGGGCTGCGGTGGCTGAAACCGACTCACCGGCGGGAGCAGGAATCTTGTCCTTCACGACGGTGCCGCCCTGGGCACTTCCGCCTTCCAGGGCAGGGTCCTGCGGAAGAACTTCGGACGGGAAAGGGGCCGGTTTGGTTGTTTCACTCACAGGTGCCAGCCTAGTTGGCATGATGGACAATTTCACGCCCGGCCCCTTCGCGGAGGAGCTGACGGCGGCTGGCGTTCCGGACCACCTGCATGGCTGGCTGGGCCGGTACGGGATCGGCGCACTGGTGGTGAAGATGGGTATCCGGTTCCTTGAGATGAGCCCCGAACGGACAGTGGCCACCATGCCGGTGGAGGGCAACACCCAGGTGGCCGGCATCCTGCACGGCGGTGCGCATGTTGTGCTGGCCGAGACGCTGGGCTCGTTTTCCGCGGCCATGCATGCCGGCGACGGCCGGCACGCGGTGGGGATCGAGGTCAGTGCCACGCATCACCGTTCCATCTCAACAGGCATGGTGACCGGGACATGCACCGCCATCCACCTGGGCGGGACCCTGGCAACGCACGAGATCGTCATGACGGACGGACAGGGCCGGCGGCTCTCGACCGCCCGGATCACGAACCTGATCAGGAAGAACGCGCCGGCAGGGCAGTAGCCGGGTGCCTGGCGAGCTCCGGCAGCCGGGAGCTGCTAGGAACTATCGCGGTTGAAGTGGTAGCGCAGCTCCACCACGCCCCTGCCCAGGGTGCGCGAGGCAGCCAACTCAAGGGGCGGCGTCGGGCCCGCCAGCGGAAGCAGCCGCTTGCCGTCGCCAAGGACCACCGGGATGACCGAGAGGATGATCTCGTCCAGCAGCCCGGCGTCGGCGAACTGGGCGGCCAGGTTTCCGCCGCCCACCACCCAGACGTTCCTGCCTGCAGCGTCACGCTGGAAGTCCTCGACGAACTCACCCACGTCGCCCCGCACAAAGGTGATGTCCGCCCCTGAGGGTGCGGAATACTCGTGCCTGGTGAACACATAGCTCGGCGTCCCGGAATACGGCCACTTGTCCGGTTCGTGCGCCATCAGCCAGGCGTAGGTTTCCCCACCCATGACGATGCAGCCCACGTCGGCCATGAAGGCGTCGTAGCTTTCGGATCCGCCCTCGAAGCCGTCAAACTGCAGGAGCCAGCCGAGGTCGTCGGTGGACGTGGCGATGAAGCCGTCCAGCGAGGCAGCGACAAAGTACTGGAAGCGAGGCATGCGCCCAGCCTAGCCAAAGCCGCCCGGCGTGGACAGTGTTCCGAGCCCCCGCCCGGACTAGCCGGAGAAGTACGGGATGATCAGGTACAGCCCGAAGAGCACGGCCAGGCCGCACAGGCCGAAGCACACGTAGGCGAACGATTTCTTGATGCCGGGCGATGCCTGCTGGGAATCGGCAGCGATGGCGGTGAGCCGGACACCCAGCGAGTACAGGGTCACCACGGTAACGGCCGCGATCAGGGTGGCGCCGGCCACGGTCACGAGTTCCAGCCACTTCATCGCCGGGGCTCCTTCGGGTTGCTGGCGTCGGCGTCGGCTTGCGCCTCGGCCTCTTGCTGTGCCTTGTGTGCCTGCGCCCTCGCTCGGGCCATGGCCTTCTTCTTCCTGAAGCGGACAGCCTGGCCGGCTTCCTCCACTTCAATGGCGTTGTGGTGGCCCACGGCCGACTTGCGTGAGTAGAAGAACATGAAGAGTACGGCGGCGGTGCCGGCAACGGCCGCGATCAGCACGCCCACCACGCCGGTCTTGACCAGCAGGGCGGTGAGGGCACCCACGATGCCCGCGGCGGGCAAGGTGAAGAGCCAGCCGAGGGCGATCTTCCCCACCATGCTCCAGCGGACGCTGGTGCCCTTGCGACCCATCCCGGAGCCGATCACGGATCCGGAGGCCACCTGGGTGGTGGACAGGGCGAAGCCAAGGTGGGAGGACGCCAGGATGGCGGACGCGGTGCTGGTTTCGGCGGCGAACCCCTGGGCGGGCTTGACCTCGGTCAGCCCGGCGCCCATGGTCCGGATGATGCGCCAGCCGCCGGCGTAGGTGCCGATAGCGATGGCGAACGCGCAGGCAGCGATGACCCAGAAGAGGGGGCCGGAGCCAGGCTCCTGTGTACCGGCTGCGATCAGGACCAGCGTGATGATGCCCATGGTCTTCTGCGCGTCATTGGTGCCGTGGGCCAGCGCCACCAGGCTGGAGGTAAAAATCTGTCCGGTGCGGAAGCCGCCGCGTTTCTGGGTGAGCTTGCTGCCCGTTTCGGGATCGTGGCGTGACGTGAGGGCATAGGCGAGGCGGGTGCACACGTACGCCACGATGCCGGCGATGAGGGGCGCGAAAATCGCGGGGAGGATGACCTTCTGCATGAGGCCCTCAAGGTTGATGGAGTGGAACCCGATGCCGGCAATCGCCGCGCCGATCAGGCCGCCGAACAACGCGTGGGAGGAACTGGACGGCAGGCCCTTGAGCCACGTGATCATGTTCCAGAGGATGGCACCCATCAGGCCGGCGAAAATAATGTCCGGCGTGATCTGGATGCCGTCCGAGCCCTCACGGATGATGCCGCCGGAGACCGTCTTGGCCACCTCGGTGGACAGGAAGGCGCCCACCAGGTTCAGGATGGCAGCCAGGGTTACCGCGGTTTTCGGCTTGATGGCACCGGTTGCAATGGGGGTGGCCATGGCGTTTGCGGTGTCGTGGAAGCCGTTCGTGAAGTCGAAAAATAATGCCAGCGCAATGACCAGCGCCACCATGAAGGTGATATCCACCTGTTGCCCAATCTGCAGAGACGACGTTCGGCAGTTTCTATCCCCCGGCTGCTGCCTTGGACAGCATAATTCACCGACTGTTCGTGTGGAATGAGTTGCGGCGTTTACCAAACCGGCGGGAAACCTTATCGATCGTACGCGTCCCGGCCATCAGGTCAAAACATCGGTTGGGTCAGGAACGTGCGGACCGCCGCCAGTTCAGCCGGTGAAATCCCCCGGCGCGGATGAGGCGAAACAAGGCGGATCCGCCTGCCCAGCAGCCGTGCCCACGCTTGCGCCTCCGATTCGAAATCCAGTTGGTCATCGATCCAGGCCACCGCGTCCGGACCCGTCGCTTCCACATCGTCCTGGATGGCGCGCAGCTTCCACCATTCGTTTCCGCCCGACGGCCCGGTTGCCGAGAGATAGGGCCAGCTGCCGCCGTCGAGACCGATGGCCGGGCACAAGTACTGCGGAGCAAGTTCCTCCCAGCTGGTAAGCCAAACGCAGCGGACCCCGTCGGCCCGCGCCAGCGAATTCAGCCCGTCCACCAGTTCCCTGGCATAGGCAACGGGCAGGAGGCCGGCATCCGCAAGGCACCACGCTGAACCCCATCCGGTGGTTCCCGCCGGGCCGAAAGGGCAGATGACGCCGTCGACGTCGATATAAAGCGTGCGGCCCACGCTGCGCTGCCTCTCAGCTCCGGCGGAACTCCGAAGGCGCCCGTCCCGTGTCCAGCCCGGGGGCCATGCGCTCCTCCAGTGCGGCGACAGTCACGTCCGGCAGGACGATAAGGCCGTCCAATTCGCGCCGCGCCCGCTTGTACGCTGCCTGGCGCTCGGCGGGGGTGGCAGCCTGGTTCTCCGCGATCATCAGCAGCTTCCGGGCGGTGGCCAGCCGCTCACGCTCAGGTCCACTGAACTTGCTGTCCCTGATGCGCCGGGCTTCCCGCTCGGCCACATCCAGTGCCACGGCAAAACTGTTGACGGCCTGCCGGTAGGCCTCCAGCCGGGCGGGTGAGGTGATGTCCGTTGCAGCGTTAGGTCGCTGGCCGTCGGCCTCCCGCTTCGCCCGCAGGAATGCCACGGTCAAAGGTTCCCGGACATCCGTCATGAGCGGAAAATCGATGAGTTTGCCGACGTCCAGTTCATAGTCCAGCCAGCGCCGGTTGGTGGCGTCATGGGTTGCCATCAGGGCTTCCACTTCCGCCGTTGACGCCTGCTCCGCTGCCAGGTGCTGGTTGCGCAGCTTGTACAGTTCCACCTTGCGCTGGTGCCGGCGCTCACTGGCCTTGCGCCAACTGCTGGCCCAGTGTCCCGTAAAGGCAGCCAGCGGAAAGACCAGCCACCATTTGTCAGACAGGAACTCGAAAAGGGACTCCACCCGTCCATCGTCGCAGGCGCCGCAGCGCGCCTCAAGGAGGATTTCGGTCGGGACTGCTTCCCCGGGGAATGATCCCCGGGGAGACAGTCCGGCCAGGATCAGGCCGCGCCGGTGGTGCCCTGGGCGGCGTTGACGTTAACCAGCCAGCCGATGCCGTAGCGGTCCGTGCACATGCCGAACACATCACCCCACGGGGACTTCTCCATCGGGACGGTGACCGAGCCGCCGTCGCCGCTGAGCTTCTCGTAGTAGCCCCGCAGCTCTGCCTCGTCCTCGCCGCTGAGCGAGATGGAGATGGCGGACCCCTCACGGTATTCCATGCTGTTCGGGGTGTCGGCGCCCATGAGGACCAGACCCTGCGGTGTGGTCAGCATGCCATGCATGATCTTGTCCCCCTCCGCGGGATCCTCGCTGGCCTGGTAATCCCCGAACGTGCTGACGCGGAGGTCGCCGCCGAACACGGACTGGTAGAAGTTCAGCGCCTCGCGGGCGTTGTCACGAAAGTTGAGGTAAGGGTTGAGGATGGTCGGCATGGTTAATCTCCTTAGTGGGGACTGACACGGTGAAACCAGACAACATCCTGCCCCAAAGAAGGGCGCGCTGGTAGGGGGTTTGGCACCTTCGTGCAGGCAGGGCCGGGTGCCACTAGGCTCGGGGCATGGCCAGATACTTCGACGTTCATCCCCAGGATCCCCAGCCGCGGGCCATCACCCAGGCTGTGCGCATCATCCTCGACGGCGGGCTGATCGCTTACCCGACCGACTCCTGCTATGCGCTGGGCGCGCAGATGGGCAACAGGGACGCCCTCGACCGGATCCGCAGCATCCGGCAACTGGACGACAAACACCACTTCACCCTCGTCTGCCGTGACTTCGCCCAGTTGGGTCAGTTCGTGAACATCGGCAACGACGTGTTCCGGAGCATCAAGTCCGTCACCCCAGGGAGCTACACGTTCATCCTGCCCGCCACCCGGGAGGTTCCCAAGCGGCTGCTGCATCCCAAGAAGAAGACCGTTGGCGTCAGGATCCCGGACAACCGGGTGGTCCAGGCGCTGCTGGCCGAGCTGGGCGAGCCGCTGTTGTCCAGCACGCTCCTGCTGCCGGACGAGGAAGACCCGCTGACCCAGGGCTGGGACATCAAGGAACGGCTGGACCACCAGGTGGATGCGGTGATCGATGCCGGCGACTGCGGAGCCGAACCTACCACCGTGGTGGACTTCTCCAGCGGCCTGGCGGAAGTTGTCCGGCACGGCGCCGGAGACGCGTCCCGGTTCGAGTAGGTTCCGGTTGCGGTAGCGTACGACGGCGGCCTGCCGGGTCCGCGGCGCTGAACTTCTTGCGGTAGCTGGCGTGCGTCGATGTGACGGCGGGCCATCAGGGTCAGGCTGATAGGCTCCACGAGCGGCCGCTGGGGCCGCCAACTAAATGGGGGAATCGTCTCATGCGCACCAAACACCTGCTCCGCCTTTCAGCCTGTGGGGCCGTCGTCGCGGCCCTGGCAGTCGCGGCACCACTCCCGGCCCATGCGGCCAGCACCGAAGGCACGGAAACGACGTCCTCCAGCGAATGCACTGAACTAGCGCCCGGCGTCATCACGTGCCTGACCATGGAAGAGCGCCGGATCAAAGTGGTTACACCGTCGGGCACTGCAATCCTCCAGGGGTACCGGGAGTACTCGGATGCCACGACTTACCCTGGCGGCTCGTGGTCAAGTGATGGGGCACGGAGATACGTTGCCGTTTTCGGATCGTCGATAGTCGTTCCGGACGGAACCGTTTACTTTGACCCGAAGGTGACCAGGGTCGATGGTTGGGACATTCTGTCCTACTCAGATGGCCTGAATTGCGTACTGGACACAAATTACGTCGAGGTCAACGGCGCAAACAGCTACAACCACAGCACCGGGACTTGCACCACCAACTAAGCCAGGTTACTTGAGGCCCGCTCCGAGCGGAGCGGGCCTTGAGCATCCTGCGGTGAAGGAAACGACGTCGAGGCACGGATGGTTTTCCACATAGCGCTCTTGCCTGGACCGGATTGTCAGGGTTCGCTGGAAGACTCTATTCATGGAGGCGGTTGGGGCGTTGGGAGCGGTAACGGCGGGGCGCGGTGGTGTCCCGACCATCGCGGATGTGCTTGCTCTGCTCGCCCGGGTGCCTGTCTCCTCTGATGGTGCGGGGATGATCGACCAGCTGCGGCAGCTCGAGGATTTGAAGTCCTTGTCCGCCGCCCGGCAGGCCGAGATCGCTGTCGCCTTTGATCTGTCCCAGCGGCGGGAGCAGGCCGCTGCGGGTGTTCCGGCCGAGGAGCAGGGCACGGGTGTTGCTGCCCAGATTGCTTTGGCGCGGCGGGAATCCCCCGCCCGGGGCGGCAGGCTTCTAGGGATGGCGAAAGCGCTGACGGGGATGCCGCGGACGCTGGCCGCGTTCCGGACCGGGCGGCTGAACGAGTGGCGGACCACCCTGATCATAAAAGAGACAGCTTGCCTGACCGTGGAGGACCGGGCAGCGGTCGATGAGGAACTCGCCGCCGACACCGGCACCTTCGACGGCGCCGGAGACCACGCCATCACCAGCGCCGTCCGCGCCACGGCGTATCGACGTGACCCGCGTTCTGTTGCGAAGCGGGCAGCCCATGCCGTGACGGAGCGGACCGTGTCATTGCGGCCGGCTTCGGACACGATGACGTACCTGACCGCGCTGCTGCCCGTCGCCCAGGGCGTGGCCGCACACGCCGCGCTGGCCCGGGACGCCGATGCTGCCCGGTCGGCCGGGGATGAAGGGTCCCGCGGGCAGGTCATGGCCGACACCCTGGTCGAACGCGTCACCGGAACTCCGGGAGGGATCACCGGCATCGACCTCCAGGTCGTGATGACCGACCGGGCCCTGTTCCAGGGCGACAGCGAACCGGCCAGGATCCCCGGCTACGGCATCATCCCCGCCGAAACCGCCCGCACCCTCCTCGTCAGCCCCGAACATTCCGGCGCCGACGCCCATGGCATGCGCGGACTGCCAACCTGGGTCCGTCGGCTTTTCACCGCACCCAGAACGGGAGAACTGGTCGCGATGGACTCCCGGGCCAGGCTCTTCCCGGCAGGGCTCAAACGCTTCCTCCAGGTCCGGGACGACACCTGCCGCACACCCTACTGCGACGCGCCCATCCGCCACCACGACCACATCACCGCCTGGCACAACGGCGGAACCACCACCGCGAAGAACGGCCAAGGGCTCTGCGAAGCCTGCAACCACACCAAAGAAACCCCCGGCTGGGCAGCAAAACCGCTACTGACACCGGGCCTCCGGCACACAGTCCAGACCCGAACACCCACCGGGCATCTCTACCGATCAACAGCGCTGCCATTGCCTGGCGGCGGACCAGCAGCGGCCGCAGCTCCCGCAAGCGGCCGGTTGCGTGACACACTCACCGATTCAAAGGCATCTAGCCGGGAACACACTGCGGCGAAGAACTCTGTCCAGGTGTTAGGCAGGGCCGGACCTGGATAGATAGATCAATGCTGCCGCAAGTCCGGAGCAGGAGCTGTGGCGGTTAAGAATCAGTCCTGCTTCTTGGCCCGGCTTGGCTGTACCCGGGGCGGCTCGCCGGGCATCTTGGGGTAGTCCGGCGGGAAGGGCAGTTCACCGAGGCCGTCTTTGACGTCGCGTTCCCACCACTCCAGCAGGGTGTCGATGCTGCCGGGGTTTCGGTGGAAATCGGCCCAGGGGTCGCCGGTGGTCCGCAGGCGCTCCGGAACAGTGAGGATGGTGAAGTTCTTCGGATCGGCGTTCCCCAGCTCATCCCAGGTGATGGGGCAGGAGACCGGCGCATGCGGCAGGGCGCGCGGGCTGTAGGCGCCGGCAATGGTGCGGTCCCGGTTGGCCTGGTTGAAGTCGAGGAAAATCCGCTGGCCCCGTTCCTCCTTCCACCAGGCCGTGGTCACCTTGTCCGGCATCCGGCGCTCGACTTCCCGCGCTGCGGCAATCACGGCGTGCCTGACATCCAGGAACTCGCGGACGGGCGCGATGGGCGCGTAGACGTGGAGGCCCCGGTTTCCTGACGTTTTGATGAAGCAGTCCATGCCCGCTTCCGCCAGCACTTCCTTGAGGACCAGCGCAGCCGGAACAGCGTCGTCGAAATCTGTTCCCGGCTGCGGGTCGAGGTCGATCCGCAACTGGTCCGGGTTGTCAGTGTTTTCTGTGCGGGACGGCCAGGGATGGAACACCACTGTGTTCATCTGGACTGCCCACACTGCCGCCGCAGGCTCATCCAGCACCAGCTGCGGATGGGAGCGTGCGCTGGGATAAACCACCTTGACCGAGCGGACGAAGTCCGGGGTGCCTTTAGGCGGGTTCTTGGAAAAGAACATTTCCCCGTTGATGTTGTCTGAGTACCTCTGCAGGGACACGGGCCGGTCGCCGTTCGCGGCAATGAAGGCCTCCCCCACATCGCAGATGTAGCGGGCCAGGTCCAGCTTGGTCAGTCCCAAGTCAGGCCAGAGGACCCGGCTGGGGCTGGAAATGCGCATCGCGCGTTCACCGTGGGGACCCTGGACCGTGATGGTGGTCTGTTCGCTCGCCATGGGGACAACGTACACCCCGCCGTCCTGAAGGCGGCACATTTCAGCCGCCGCGGTCAGGCATGATGGAGTCATGCCCGATGCCGAAACACACCTTTCCCTTGACGTGGACGGGACCAAGGTTTCCGCGGCCTATGCCTGCCCCGAAGAGCACTGGGCTACGGTGGTGGTCGCCCACGGTGCCGGAGCCGGCATGGAACATCCTTTCCTCCGGGGCTTCACCGGGGCCCTTAATGCCCTGGGACTGGCTACCCTTCGGTTCAACTTCCCGTACCGTGAAGCCGGGCGCCGGTTTCCTGACCGGCCTCCCGCGGCCATCGCCACCTGGCGGGCCGCCATGGCGGAGGCTGTCCGGCAGGCTGCCGCGTATGGAGGCTCCGGCCCGTTCTGGGCTGCCGGGAAGTCGTTTGGCGGCCGGATGGCGTCCATGGCGGTGGCGGACGGGATGCCGGCCGACGGGCTCATCTACCTGGGGTATCCCCTGCACCCGCCGGGAAAACCAGAGAAACTGCGTGACGAGCACCTGTACGGGATCACCACCCCCATGCTGTTCCTGCAGGGCACCCGCGACACCTTTGCCACACCCGAAATCCTCGAGGGCGTAGTCTCCCGCATCGGGCCGTCAGCTGTACTTCAGTGGATGGAGGGCGGCGACCATTCCTTCGCCGTGGCCGGCCAGAAACGCCAGGCGGACGAGATAGGGGCTTCGCTGGGAGCGCCCGTCGCCGGGTTCATCCGCGCCAGCAGTCACTAGGCCCCCGGGGCAGCATCCGCTACGCGGCCTCCTCGTGCCACCAGCCCTCCCAGGCTGCGGAGGTGAGCTGCCCCTCGGGGAAATCCGTTTTTCCGGTGCTCCCGCTGGAAGACCAGGCGTCGTCGCCGCGCCGGCCGTCGAGCAAGAGGTTAAGGCTGTTCAAGAGAAACATCTTTACGTCCTTCCATAAGTTGAATGGACCACGCTGTCCATGTACCTGTGAGCCTAGCCAAGGCATGTTTCAGCACGTCGACGCAACGTTTCGATCTTGTATCGGAGTTATCACCCGGCCGCACCAACACAGACAGGAAGCAACTCGAAACGGCTACCTGCGTTGCTTGGTCCGGGCCGTGGCAGGCTCGCTCCAGGGGTCCTCCGGCCACGGATGCTTGGGGTAGCGGCCCCTCATCTCCGCCCGGACCTGGCTGTAGGGGCCGGACCAGAAGGAAGTGAGGTCGTCGGTCACCGCCAGCGGACGGCGGGCCGGGGACAGCAGATGGAAAAGCACAGGCACGGTACCGCCGAGCAGCCGCGGCGACTCGGCGAGGCCGAAGCACTCCTGCAGCTTCACGGCGACCACCGGGCGGGCGCCGTCCTCATCGTGGCCGGGATAGTCGATGGAGACCCGTGAGCCGCTGGGAACCTCCAGCCATTCCGGGGCAAGGTCGTCCAACCTGGCGGCCTCGGGCCAGGGCAACAGCCGGCGCAGCGGCTGGGCGAGGTCCACGGACCCGACGGCGGCCCCTGCCGCAAGCGTTTCGAGCTCAGGTCCCAGCCACTCATCGAGGCACAGCAGGAGGCCCGCGTCTGAGACGTCCGGCCAGGGCTCCCCCAGTTCCCGCCTCAGGAAGGCAATACGGCGGCGTAAGCCCGCGGCCGCCGTCGACCATTCCAGGACAGCCAGACCCTCCTTGCGCAGGGCGCCGATAACTGCGGACCTGCCCTCTTCCGGTCCGGGGCGGACTGGCGTGTCAGCAAGCACGATCGCGCCGAGGCGGCGGACCTTACGGGCCGTCACCCGCCCCTGGCCGAATTGCGCCTCGACAGTCTCGGCGACGAGGCCGGAGGCAGCGGCCAGGGCAAGTTCGCCGGTCAACGGTGCCGCCGCCCGGATGACGGCACCGGTGCCGGCAGAGTCCCGTCCGTCGGCCCGGGACACCTCGGCCACGGCCAGCCATTCCTGCCCGGACAGGGTGCTTCCTGCAGGAAGTCCCGCCCGTGTCCCGGAGGAAAGCAGGTAGCGGGCCGGCCCGTCGCCCGGTACCAGGCGGGCCACCCGGTCGGGAAAGGCGAGGGCGACGACGGCCCCCACCGCCGCGCTGTCCGCGCCGTCGATGGATAGGGCCGGTTTCGGGGCGGAAGACATGTTCCGGGCCAGTCGTTCCAGCCGCCGGGCTTCTTCGGCCCAGCGCCGCCCGGCGGGGCCGGAGTCACTCCGGAGCCGGGACAGGAGGCCGGGCAGGTCCGCGCCCGGAGCCCGCTGGTCGCCGGCCACGGCCGCCACCACTTCGGCGGCTTCCCGGGCTCCGAGGGCTGCGGAACCGTCAAGCAGGGCGCGGGCAAGCCGCGGGTCAGCCGGAATCCCGGCCAGGATCCTGCCGGCGGACGTGGCATGCCCGTCGGCGGAAACCGCGCCGAGTTCCCGCAGCACCTCCACGGCGTCCTCGAGGGCCTGCCGCGGCGGTCTGTCCGGAAGGGCCAGGCCTTCACCGCCAGGGGACCCCCAACAGGCGAGCGTCAACGCAGCCCCCGTTAGGTCCGCCACCTTGATCTCCGGTGTTACGTGGGCAGGTGACGCCCCATACGCCTGTTGGCTGTAGCAGCGCACTACTATTCCCGGGCCCTGGCGGGCAGCCCGTCCCGCACGCTGGTCTGCCGATGCCCGCGAGCAGGAAACCGTCACCAGGCCGCTCATCCCGCGGCCGGAGTCCCTGCGCGGCTCACGGGCCAGGCCGGAATCGACCACCAGCCGCACCCCCGGTACGGTCAGTGACGACTCGGCCAGGTCCGTCGAAACGATGATCCGCGGGCGATCCCCCGGCCTGCGTCCCGACACCGCCCGGTCCTGCTCAGCGGCGCCCACCTGGCCATGCAGTTCCAGCACGTCCACGGCCGGCCCCAGCCGCCGCCGCAGCCCTGCCGCCACCTGTGAAACTTCCCGGGCACCGGGAACGAAAACCAGCGCGTCCACGCTGCTGTCTTCGGCCAGCACTTCCGAGTGCGCCAGTGCCGCTGTCTCCGCCAGGTGGTCCAGGAAGCCCGGCGCCACTCCCCTGCCGTCCAGCCGCAGGCCCCCGCCCGGAGCCCACGCCAATGCCAAGGGATGAAGCACCGAAGGGCAGTCGACCACGGGAGCCGCGGGTCCGCCGTCGAGATCCCCCAGCAGGGAAGCGAAACGGGGCGCGTCCAGGGTGGCGGACATTGCGGCGACGGTCAGGTCACCGCGGAGCTGCCGCACTTCGGCCAGCATGCCGACCAGCAGGTCGGTCTCGAGGCCGCGCTCGTGCACTTCGTCCAGGACGACGGCGGCAGTGTCCTCAAGGCCCGGATCGGCCAGCAGGCGGCGCAGGAGAATCCCCGGGGTTACGAATTCAACGAGCGTTTCCGCTCCTGCCTGCCGTTCCCCGCGGACCGTGTAGCCCACCCGGCCGCCAAGCCGGGACCCGTCCAGGGCAGCGAGCCGCCGTGCCGCAGCACGCGCCGCAACACGCCGCGGCTGCGTCACGACCACCCGTCCAGCGGGGTGCACGAGGTTTGCCAGCAAGGGCGGAACAAGGGTGGTTTTGCCGGTGCCGGGCGGCGCTTGTACTACTGCCGTGCCGTTGGCAAGCGCATCCTTCAACGCGCCAAGCGAGCCTGCGAATGCCAGCCCCGCACCGATGGCATCGAGGTCGAAGGCCTTAGCTTCGAGGGGCCATTCCTGCCGCCTGGATAAAGTCACCCGTCCATTTTGCCCGGTCCAGAGGGTTACTGCTTGCCCTGAGCTTTGCCCTTCCCCTTGTTCTCCTTGGCCACCTCCGGGACCGCAGCGGGCGGTTCGGCCTGGTCGGCCGGTGGCAGCGGCGCAATGACCGGCTCTTTCGGCACCTGCCGGACAGGTTGGGGCTGGGTGTCCGCTGCCTCAGACGGGACGGTTTCCGTGGTACCCGGTGCGGCCGCTGCGCCCGCCTGGGACGCCTGCGAAGCCAAGTACCCGTCGATGTCTGTGCGGACAGCCGCCAGCGCTGTCTCAATGCCACGCAGCCGCGGTGCTGAAATCCGCCCATCCCGGGCCGCGGCATCCAGGTCGCTTTCCAGCGCCTGAAGGGCGGCCAGGGCTCCTTCCATCCGGTTCTCGGCGGCGGCCTGGCTGATGCTCAGGACCCTGATCTGGAAGCCCCGGAGCGTTGCTGTATCCGAATCGGACGGCCGGAAACCGGTGGTCGCCGCGAAGACAATGGCGGCCACGGCAAGCGCGGCTGCAAGCGCTGCGGCTGCTGTACGCACCCGCCTCCCCGGCACCGGCCCCGCTGCCACTTGCCGGGCTTTTACTGACCTTGCTTTGACTGGACGTGCCGCTCCCGCCAGCCTCTGCTGCCCGGCAGGCTGCAGGTCAGGCCGCATGCCGGCCCCGCAGGGGTGGAACCGCTGCGGGCCTGGGTGCCAGCACGGACACAGTGGCAAGCCGGACCTCGGGCGCCTCTGCTGCCGGGAGGGTGGACGCCGCAGCCGTCACCGCAGGGGTTGAAGCGGCGCGGGAGCGGACCCGGCGGACAATCCTGCCAAGGCCGGACCGCACCAGCATTGCCGCCAGGTGGCCGAGTCCCACGCCCAGCAGGACGTGGCCGGCGAGATACTGGCCGCCCAGGCCTGCAGCGCCGCCGAAGGGGGCGCCCGCTGCCACCGCGGCTCCCCCGGCCGTCAGCGTGATTGACAAGGCAACCGCAAACACTGTGCCCATTACTCCTGCTTCCATCATCCGATTCATCAGCAAGCTTACTAGTAATGCTCAGCAAGCTTACTACCTAACTTAGGAGGTGCAAGAAGGGAGTCTGAGCGAAAAGCCGCCGGCGCCTGCGCGGACCGGCGCGAAGAACACCCGCCGGCTCTGGACAGTAATAATCAGTAGGCTTAGCATTTTTCCAACGGTTCGGTCTTCGGATCCGCAGCTGGCAGCGGCTTTCCGCAGGGCCTTCCGGGCAAAAAATCACACGAGGTATCGCATCAGGAGACAATCATGGCAACGGCACGGGAAATCATGACCGGCGGCGTGGAGTGCATCGGCGAGAACGAGACTCTGGAGGCGGCCGCCCGCAAAATGAAGGACCTCGACGTTGGGTCGCTCCCCATCTGCGGCGAGGACAACCGGCTCAAGGGCATGCTGACGGACCGCGATATCGTCATCAAATGCCTGGCGGAAGGCGGCGACCCACGGTCAGTCAAAGCCGGTGAACTCGGCCAGGGCAAGCCTGTGACCATCGGCGCCGACGATTCCATCGAAGAGGCGATCAGGACCATGCAGGACCACCAGGTGCGGCGCCTTCCGGTTATTGACGGGCACAACCTCGTCGGCGTCCTCAGCCAGGGCGATATCGCCAAGAACTACCCCGAGGACCGGGTGGGCGAGCTGGTGGCTTTTATCTCCTACTGATCATCACGAAAAGAATGCTGCCGCAGCCATCCACGGCTGCGGCAGCTTTCTTTTCCTGACAGGCAGGTCAGCCGGCAGCCTCAAGGAGTCGCTCCGCCGGTGCCAGTCCTGCATAACGCCCCTTGAAGAACAGCAGCGGCTCGGCGTTCCGGCGGGCACGCAGGTGCCGCACGGCCGCCACCACGATGGTGTGGTCACCGCCGTCGTATTCGGCGTGCAGCTCGCAGTCAATCCAGGCAAGGGCGTCGTCAAGAACGGGGTTGCCCAGCGGCGAGGTCGTATGGCTGACCCCGGCAAACTTGTCCGAGCCGGACCGGGCGAACTGCGCGGCCAGGTCCTGGTGCTCTGCGGGAAGGATATTGACAGTGAAGGAGCCGGCCTCCCTCAGCACCGGCCAGGTGCTTGATGTCCTCGCGGGGTTGAAGGTGACCAACGCAGGTTCCAGGGACAGGGAGGCGAAGGACTGGCAGGTGAACCCGGCCGGCCCGTTCCCGGTGGAGCCTGAGATGACCGTCAGGCCGGTGGCAAAGGTGCCAAAAATGTCCCGTAGCCGGCGGGGTGCCAGGTCGGAGGTGAATGTCATGGGCGTGGCCTCTCACTTGGATCGTCACCTCACCAAACCAAAGGCCCGGCACCGTGATCAAGCCTCTGCGCAACGCTCCGACGCGTCCCGCAACGGGCCGTCATGGAGGGTCATTGCGCGACACCGGCCGTCACACGCCGGCCAGTGTTACGCCCGGGATGGTGGTCTTACGCCGTCCGGTCGAGCGCGTCGAGGAGCCGCCGCACCGACACGCCCAGGTTCCAGTCCGCCGCCAGCCGCTCCAGCTCCGCGCGCGGGTTCCCGGTCACCGGCCGCAGGCGCGCGCCGGCCTCCTCAAGGCCGGGCAGTTCGAGGTTCCGCACCAGCCGGACGACGGCGGGAGCTACTTTGAGGTAGTCGGCGGCAGCGGCGAGCTTGGCCCGGACCGGGCCGGCCAGTCCGCCGGCGTCGTCCTCTGCCGCCTCCAGCAGCCCCTCAAGGGTGCCGTACTTCAGGAGCAGGGAAGCCGCCGTCTTCTCCCCGATACCGGCAACGCCAGGCAACCCGTCGGAGGCGTCGCCCCGGAGGGTGGCATAGTCGGCGTACTGCTGCGGCAGCACCCGGTATTTGGCCACCACCGTTTCCTCCGTGACCACTTCGAGGTTCCGCATCCCGCGGGCGGTGTAGATGACGCGGACCTGCCGCCCGTCGTCGCACACCTGGAAAAGGTCGCGGTCGCCGGTGACCACGTCCACCGGGAAGGCGGCATTGCTCGCGTAGGTGCCCACGACGTCGTCGGCCTCATGCTCAGCGGCACCCACGATGGCGATGCCGGCAAGGCCCAGCACCTCGCGGATCATGGGAAGCTGTGCCTCGAGCGCGTCCGGGACAACCTCGATGTCCGGGGCGTCAACGACGGCCTCGGCCACCCGGTGCGACTTGTAGGTCGGAATGAGGTCCACGCGCCACTGGGGACGCCAGTCATCATCCCAGCAGGCCACAAGGTGCGTGGGCCGGTAGTCGGTGGCCAGCCTCGCGACCATGTCCAGCAGCCCGCGGACCGCGTTGACAGGTGTTCCGTCCTGCCGGCGGACCGTGTCCGGCATGCCGAAGAAGGCACGGAAATACAGGGAGGCAGTGTCCAGCAGCATCAGGCGGTCCGGCATACCTGCATCCTGACACGGATCTGCCGGGGTTTGCAGCCGCCCACGCAGGCCTGCCGTTGCCAGGCATAGGATGCAAGCAGGTCATACCGGGCCTATGCGGAGCCCAACGGAGGGTGGCATGAATCTCGACGACCTGGTGTTCCATCCCTGGGCGGTGCAGGGGCCGCGAGACGTGCCGACGCTGGTGGGGGGCTCCGGAAGCCATGTCTTCGACGACGGCGGCCGGCGATACCTGGACTTCGGCTCGCAGCTGGTGTTCGCCAACCTCGGCCACCAGCATCCGCGCATCGTAGCGGCGATCAGGGAGCAGGCGGACCGGCTCTGCACGCTGGCACCCGGCTGGGCCTCCGATGTGCGGGGAGAAGCGGCGCGCCTGATCGTGGACGTGGCTCCGGAGGGCCTGGGCCATGTCCTTTTCACCAACAGCGGCACGGAGGCCATCGAGCATGCGGTGCGGATGGCACGGCTCTTCACAGGGCGGCCTAAGGTGCTCGCCGCCTACCGCTCGTACCACGGCTCGACGACGACGTCGATCCACCTTACGGGCGACCCCCGCCGCTGGCCCTCTGACACCGGAACGGCCGGCGCTGTCCACTTCTTTGGACCATTCCTGTACCGGTCGGCGTTCGGATCGACGACGCCAGAGGAAGAATGTGATCGCGCCCTGGCCCACCTGGAACAGGTGATCCTGCTCGAAGGCCCCGGAACCATTGCCGCGCTGGTCCTGGAATCGGTAACAGGCAGCTCCGGCGTCATCGTACCCCCGCCGGGATACCTGCGCGGGCTCCGCGAGCTCTGCGACCGGCACGGCATTGTCTATATTGCCGACGAGGTAATGGCCGGTTTTGGCCGCACGGGGGCCTGGTTCGGCGTGGACCATGCCGGTGTGGCACCGGACCTGATGGCGTTCGCAAAGGGTGTCAACTCCGGGTACGTGCCCCTGGGCGGGGTCCTGATCTCCGATGCTCTTTACGAGCTGTTCACCACCCGCCCCTACCCGGCGGGCCTCACGTACAGCGGCCACCCGCTGGCTTGCGCGGCTGCCGTGGGCGCCATTTCGGCGATGCGCGACGAGAACACCGTTGCGGCCGCTGCCCGCCTCGGTTCCGAGGTGCTGGGGCCCGGCCTGCGGGAGCTCGCCGGCAAGCACCGGGTTATCGGGGACGTGCGCGGCATTGGCGGGCTGTGGAGCCTGGAGCTGGTGCGTGACCCGGTGACGCGGGAGCCGCTGGTGCCGCCGGGCGCCGTCGGCCCGACGAACGCGCCGATGGCTGCCGTGGCAAAGGGCTGCCTGGAGCGGGGCCTGCTGCCTCTGGTCCTGGGCAACCGGCTGCACGTCGCTCCCCCGCTGAATGTCAATGACGACGACGCCGCGGCGGGCCTGGCCGTCCTGGACGAGGCGCTGTCCGCCGCGGATGCGTACGCAGCCTGATCCTCAGGCAGGCTTGGCGTAGGTGGCGGCGCTCATGAGCTCGTAGCCCACGAACGTCTCATCGCCCTCCACCCAGGCATCATGGCCGGCCGGGATCGAATAGGCGCCTCCGGCCGTGACCGTGGCCCGGGTGCCGTCCTCCATTTCCACCGTCAAGGTCCCGGCCGTGCAGAAGCCCAGGTGGTTGACCTGGCAGCTGTCGGTGTGGACCACCGTCTTCACCGTTTCCGACCAGCGCCAGCCGGGTTCGAAAGTCATCCTCGCCAGTGTGGTGTCTCCGAGGGTGACCACATCAACCTGCGTCTTCGGCGGCCGGCGCTTTTCGTCGGGCTCGTCGAAGGACTTTGACTCAAGGGCTTTGACCGTTACTGCGGTCATTTTCTGTTCCTCCTGGCGGAGAGTTGTGCTGCTGTTCGTCCGGAAACCGGCGAGGGGATCCGGGTAGCGGGACGTGGCACGGGCTGCGCGTCGTGGACGCCGCGGCCCGCGCACCCCATCGACTGCGCTTCCAGCGTGCTCTTGGCAACAGGCCCTGTCAATGCTCCCTGACCTGCGGAAAGAGACACACTGAATCCGGTTCGCCGCAGCTGTGCCGGAACCGTCCCGCATCAGGCACAATGTGGTTCATGGGGCGTTGGAGCGAGGACCGGGTTGTCAGCGCCGCGCCCGACGACGCCTCCCTCGCGGCCGCGCGCAGGCTGGCCCATCCGGGACCCTGGTCCGATACCGGCAGCAACGAGGACCTGGTCTGGGGAAAGTGCCAGGGAAGCGGAAAGACCCCGTACCAGGTAAGCGTGGACACCACGGCGCCCGCATACCGCTGCACCTGCCCGAGCAGGAAGTTCCCCTGCAAGCATGCCCTCGCCCTGCTGCTCCTGTGGGCCCGGGGCGAGGCCGCCGCGGCCGGCAGTGAGGCCGCCGGCTTTGCCCAGGAATGGGCAGCCAAACGGACCGGTCTCTCCGTTGCCCGCAACCAGCGCCAGGGTGCTGAGCCTGCGGATCCGGCGGCGCAGGCCAGGCGACTGGCAGACCGGATGGCGCTGATGGACACCGGTATTGACGACTTTGCCCGCTGGCTGGCAGACCTGGCGCGGACAGGGCTCGCCCCGGCACGCAACCAGCCGTACTCCTGGTGGGACGGGGTGGCGGCCCGGCTGGTTGATGCACAGCTTCCCGGCCTGGCCGACCAGGTGCGTGCCATGGGATCGGACGTCCATGCCCGCGCCGACTGGGCCGACCACCTGTTGCTCCATGCGGGCCGCTGGTGGGCCCTCACCAAGGCCTGGCGGCAGCGGGACCGGCTTGGGCCCTCAGAACTGGCTGACCTTCGCGCAGCAGTGGGATGGCCTACGCCCTCCGCTGAGGTGCAGGGGTCCGAGGCGCTGCCCGGACCCTGGTTGGTGCTGGGCGCCCACCGGAGCGACGACGGCCGCCTCCAGCAGCAGCGCACCTGGCTGCGCGGCCCGGACGGAACAGTGGTGGTGCTCCTCGACTTCGCCGCCCGGGGTGAGGCGTTTGCCATGCCGCAACTGGCAGGGGCCATGCTGGACGGAACCGTCGCACGCTATCCCGGCACCGCACCCCGGCGTGCCCTGTTCAACGCTCCGGCCGCGCCCCGGGGTGCGGCCGGAGGGCTCGGTCCGGGCTGCAGCATCCAGCAGGCCCTGGAAGCGGAGTCGGGCGCCGTCGCGGCCTCCCCCTGGCGGGACCGGCATCCGGTACTGCTTTCCGGCGTCCGGATCTGCCCCGTGGACCACGGGTGGGTGCAGGACGGGTCCGGCCAGGGACTGCCACTGGTTGACGCCCGCCTCGACTACCTGCTTGCGCTGACAGGCGGGCACGCCGTCGAACTTTTCGGGGAACTGGAGGACGGCCGCCTGCGTCCCCTGTCGGTTGTTGTTGGCGGGTCTGTGGTGGCCGCATGAGGTGGCTGGCGGAACTCCGCGCCTCTGCGCTCGTGGGCACGGGCCGCCACCCGGCCCCTGCGCCGCCGGCCCAACTAAACCTCGACGCTCCCGTCGGCCTCTCTGCCGAGGAATCGCTGCTTGAGCAGGCGGCCCTGGCGGATGTGGCAATGCGTGCGGCGCGGACCGCCGGGCAGGTTCCGGACGGCCACCTGCCGGCGGCGCCGCCTGATGACGCCCCGGCAGCCGACGGTGAAGCCGCCAGGCTTTTGGAACTGCTCCTTAACCAGCCCCCGGTCGGGGCTGAGTTGCGGACCCGCCTGGTGGCTGACTGGCTTCAGCTCGCGGAACGCGCAGGCCGTCGGGTGCCGCACCCGCTGTTGCCTTCCTTGTTCTCGCTGGCGGACTCGCAGCCGCGCGTCGCAGAACGGCTCCACCCGGCCATCGGGACGCGCGGCCGCTGGCTTCAGGACGTCCTGCGGCCAGGACGCACGGCCCCCTTGCCCGGCACTAGGCCGGTGGCGGAGGAAGCCGGTACCGCCGCCAACCTGGAACGGCTGCGGAGCACCGACCCGGCTGCCGCAGCCGGCAAGCTGGCCGCGGACTGGGACGGCCTTGGCGCCCGCGACCGCGCCACCCTCCTGGCGCTGCTTTCGACGAACCTCTCCGCGGCTGACGAGCCCCTGCTGGAACGGGCGCTGGATGACAAAGCAAAAAGCGTGCGGGAGGTTGCGGCCGGGCTCCTCGACCGGCTTCCGGACAGCGCCCGGGCAACCCGCATGGCCGCCCGCCTCCGCCCCCTGCTGGGCACCCGCGGCATGCTCCGCAAGCGGCTGGAGGTCGACCTGCCGCCCGATCCCGACGCTGCCGCCCTACGGGACGGGCTGCCCCCGGCGCCAGCCACTGGGGACCCGGACCGGTTCCGTTGGCTGGATGCGATCATCCGCGGCGCACCCTTGGCGGTATGGACGACGGCGGCAGGCCGGGACCCCGCAGGCACGCTCGCCCTGCTGGACGCGGAACCCCGCATTATCGGTGCGATCAGCGCCACCGCGGTCCTCAGGGACGAGCCGGAGTGGGCACGGGCCCTGCTGGGTGTCCGCACAGACCCGCGGCTCCTGTCCTGCCTGCCCCCTGAAGAACGCGAGCGGTGGCTGCTGCAGCACCTGCGGTCCGGCGGCATCCAGCCGGTGGCGCTGGTTCAGCTGCTCCGCGACCTTCCAACGCCCTGGGGTGCGCCGCTCGCCGGAGCTGTCCTTGAGGTCATCGCCCGCAAGGAGAACGGTTACATGGCGGGCATGCTGGCTTCCATCCTGCCCGGTGCGCTTCCGCCGGAGGCCGCCGACGAGTGCCGGCGCCTGCTCGCGCGTCCCGACGACGACGGTTCGCGGCGGCGTGTCCTGCGGGACGCCGTCCAGTACCTTTCATTCCGACAATCACTGACGGAGGCTTTTCCATGACCGATGCCCAGGCACCCGCCGACATTGTCCGCGCCCATGCCGAGGACGCCTACGCCAGGGAACTGCAGGCACTGGCCGCCGCCGACGACCGGCCCCGCCCGCCCAGCTGGCGGCTCTCCCCCTGGGCCGTCACCACGTACATCCTTGGCGGCACCCTGCCCAACGGGGTGGAGATCACGCCCAAGTACCTCGGTTCGTCCCGGCTGGTGGAGATCGCGGTGGCGTCCCTGGCCACCGACCGGGCACTGCTGTTGCTGGGCGTGCCGGGCACGGCGAAGACCTGGCTGGGCGAGCACCTCTCCGCGGCAATCTCCGGCTCCTCCACCCTGGTGGTGCAGGGAACCGCCGGGACGCCGGAGGAAGCACTGCGCTACGGCTGGAACTATGCGCGGCTGCTCGCCGACGGCCCGTCACGCGAGGCCCTTGTCCCCGGGCCCGTGATGCGGGGCATGGAGTCCGGAAGCCTGGTCCGGGTCGAGGAGCTGACCAGGATTCCCTCGGACGTGCAGGATTCATTGATCACGATTCTCAGCGAGAAGACGCTTCCCATTCCCGAGCTGGACGCCGAAGTGCAGGCGCGAAAGGGCTTCAACATCATTGCAACGGCCAACAACCGGGACAAGGGCGTCAACGACCTGTCCTCCGCGTTGCGCCGGCGGTTCAACACGGTGGTGCTTCCGCTTCCCGACACCATCGACCAGGAGGTGGAAATCGTCACCGCACGGGTCCGTGCCCTGGGCAGTGCGCTTGACCTGCCGGCGGACCTCGCGGAGCTCTCGGAGATCCGGAGGGTGGTTACGGTGATGCGGGAGCTCCGGGCCGGCGTGACGCAGGACCAGCGAACCACCATCAAGTCGCCGTCGGCCACCCTGTCCACGGCGGAAGCCATCTCTGTGATGACGAACGGCCTGTCCCTGGCTGCCCATTTCGGTGACGGCACCGTCCGGGCCGGGGACGTGGCTGCAAGCCTGGTAGGTGCCGTGATCAAGGATCCGGTGCAGGACCGGGTCATCTGGCAGGAGTACCTGGAAACAGTGGTCCGCAACCGCCCCGACTGGAAGGACCTTTACCGGGCCTGCCGCGACCTCGATTCCTCCAACTAGCCGATGACAGACGTCCACGTCTTGGGAATCCGGCACCACGGTCCGGGATCCGCCCGGTCCGTCGCCGAGGCCCTGGCCGAGCTACGGCCCGGCCTGGTCATGGTGGAGGGTCCCCCGGAACTTGACCAGGTCCTTCCCCTGCTCGCCGACCCTGACATGGTGCCGCCCGTAGCCGGGCTGATCTACGCCCAGGACGAGCCCCGGCTGGCGTCCTTCTACCCGCTGGCCGGCTTCTCCCCGGAATGGGTGGCCATCCGCTGGGCCCTGTCCACCGGGGCCCAGGTCCGGGCCATGGACCTCCCGGCGGCCATCACGTTCGCGCGCCGCATCGCGGATGTGCCCGAGGGCCCTCCGGGCGGCTCCGACGGCTCGTACCGGCCGGACGCGATCGCGATGCTGGCTGAGGCAGCCGGCTACAGCGATGCCGAACGGTGGTGGGAAGACGCGGTTGAGCACCGAAACGGCGGACCCCTTGACCGGTTCCTTGCCATCACTGATGCCATTGCGGAGATCCGCGCCGGGGATCCAAGGCCCGAGGGGCATCCGGATGTGGTGGAGAACAGCCTGCGCGAGGCCGCCATGCGGCGGGTGATGCGCGCCGCTATCCGCGAGGGGCATCAAAGCGTGGCGGTGGTGTGCGGCGCCTACCACGCGCCCGCGCTGGTGCCGGACAACTTCCCTCCGGCCACGGCAGACAACAAGCTCCTGTCCGGATTGCCCAGGGCCAAGGTCACTGCCACATGGGTGCCGTGGACCTCGGACCGCCTGAGCTTCCGCAGCGGATACGGTGCCGGGGTCACGGCCCCCGGCTGGTACCAGCACCTTTTCAACCACTGGATGGTCCGGGACGGGGGGGCCGACGTGGCCACCACGTGGCTCGTTCGGGTGGCCCACGCCCTGCGCCGGGAAAACCTTGGCGCCTCCACCGCTTCGGTGGTGGAGGCAAGCCGGCTTGCCACTGCCCTGGCCGCCGTGCGGGGCCGGCCCAGCCCCGGTCTGGCCGAACTCGACGACGCCGCTCAGGCCGTGCTGTGCGACGGCTCGCCGGAGCCACTGTCCATCGTGCACCGCGAGCTCACGGTGGGACAGAAGCTCGGAAGTGTGCCGGATACCGTGCCGACCCTTCCGCTGGCTGCAGACCTCACTGCGTCCCAGCGCCGCCTGCGCTGGAAGCCGGCCGCCACTGAGGAAATCCTCGTCCTGGACCTCCGCAAGCCGAACCAGCTGGCCCGGTCCGTGCTGCTGCACCGGCTGCAGCTGCTGGGCGTGGACTGGGGGGTCCCCGCGGAAGCCGGGCGCACCACCGGCACCTTCAAGGAGGCGTGGACGCTCTGCTGGAAGCCGGAACTGAGCGTGGCAGTGGTGGAGGCCGGCCTGCACGGCACCACCGTAGCCGCAGCCGCTGCTGCAGCGGCCGCGGAGCAGGCGGCACACGCGGACAGCCTTGCGGACCTCAGTGAACTGCTGTCGCGGTGCCTGCTGGCCGATCTCCCCGACGGGGTCGGAACCGTAGTTTCGGCGCTCGCCGAGCGCACTGCCCGCCAGCAGGACGTCGCACCGCTGCTCGAAACGGTGGGGCCGCTGGCGCGCACATGCCGGTACGGCAACGTCCGTGGCGTGGACGTCAGCGGCGTCCGGAAGATCCTCGATGCCACGGTGGTGCGGGCATGCGTGGGCCTGCCCACCGCCTGCGCCGGCCTGGATGATGAAGCCGCCGCGGCCATGCGCCACGCCATCGACGCAGCCAATGACGGCCTGTCGCTCCTGCCCGACCTGCCGCGCGATGACTGGCGGCAGGCGCTGTCCGCCGTCGCGGGTTCAGACCGCATCCATGGCGCCGTGGCCGGGCGCGCCACGCGGCTTCTCCTGGACGCAGGGCTGCTCGACGGCGCCCATGTGGCGGACAGCCTGAGCCGCCGCCTTTCGCTGGCCACCCCGGCGCCCGCTGCCGCCGCATGGCTGGACGGCCTGCTCTCCGGCGATGCGTCCCTCCTGGTGTACGACCCGCGGCTCCTCGCGATCGTCGACGGCTGGATCAGCGGGGTGGACGAGGAAGTGTTCGACGACGTCCTGCCGCTCCTGCGCAGGACCTTTTCGGCGTTCAGCAGGCCGGAGCGGCGCGAAATCGGCGAACAGGTCAGCCGGACAGGCGGCAGCCAGGCAGCCGCCGCACCCGACGGGCCGGATTTTGCGGCGGCTGCCCCAGCCCTCCGGACAATGGCAAGGTACCTGGGATGGGAGACAACAGGATGACGGCTGGAGAACCCGCACGCGAGCGGCTTGGCCGCTGGCGCCTGGTGCTTGGCGGGCATGAGGCGGACGGGGTAACAGCCGCCGATGGCAGCGCCGTGGGTCTTTCCGCCGACGATGCCCGCCGCGACCAGGCACTCGAACAGCTGTACGACACGGAGCGGAGCGGCCGTGGAGGCATGGGCGCGTCCAGCCCCCGTGTGGCACGGTGGCTCGGGGACATCCGCGGCTATTTCCCGTCCTCGGTGGTCCAGGTGATGCAGGCCGATGCCATGGACCGGTTGGGCCTGCGGCAGTTGCTGCTCGAACCGGAGATGCTCCGCACCGTGCAGCCCGACGTCGGACTCGTCAGCACCCTGCTCGGGCTGGGGCGGGTCATCCCGGAACACTCACGCGAGAGCGCCCGGGCGGTGGTGCGCCAGGTAACCGCGCAGCTCGAGGAGCGGCTGCGGGCGCGGACGGTCCAGGCGGTCACCGGGGCGCTGAACCGGGCCGCCCGGACCCGGCGGCCGCGGCACCGGGACATCGACTGGAACCGGACCATCGCCGCGAACCTCAAGAACTACCAGCCGGCGTACCGCACGGTAGTGCCCGAGCGCCTGGTGGGCCACGCGCGGCGGAGTACCGAGATCCAGCGGGAAATCATCCTCTGTATTGACCAGTCGGGATCGATGGCGGAGTCGGTGGTGTATTCCAGCGTCTTCGGGGCCGTCCTTAGCTCCCTCCGGTCCGTCCGCACCCGGATGGTGGTGTTTGACACCGAGGTGGTCGACCTGACGGACGAGCTGCATGATCCCGTGAATGTCCTGTTCGGCGTCCAGTTGGGAGGCGGCACGGACATCAACCGGGCATTGGCCTACTGCCAGGGCCAGATTTCCCGCCCGGACGAAACTATCCTGGTGCTGATCAGCGACCTCTACCAAGGCGGGATAGCCGAGGAGATGCTGCGGCGGGCAGCCTCGATCGTGGGCTCGGGGGCCACAATGATCGCCCTGCTGGCACTGAGCGACAACGGGCATCCGACCTTCGACGCCGGCCATGCCGCTGCGCTGGCCGGCATAGGTGTCCCCGCGTTTGCCTGCACGCCCGATCTCTTCCCCGAGCTGATGGCCGCCGCGATCGAACGCCGGGATGTCAGCGAATGGGCAGCCTTCCACGACATCCCCACCAGCCATGCGGAATGAGCGCCGGTCCTTGTCACGTCCGGCTGGCGCCCGGCGGGCCGTCCAGCACGGTGGGAACGTATTCGAGTAGCTGGAGCCGGCCGTCGAAGGTCCTGCTCTGCACCAGCTGGAGCGCGACGTCGGGATAGCCGTCATAGATGCGTTCCCGCCCGGTACGCCCGGTGATCACCGGGAAGACCACCAGCCGGAAACGGTCCACCAGGTCCGCCGCCAGCAGCGACCGGCAGAGGCTGAGGCTGCCCAGCGTGCTCAGCGGCCGGTTTCCCGACTGCTTCATTGCCCGGACCGCCTCAACCGCGTCCCCCCGGACCAGTTCCGAGTTCGGCCAGCTGAGCGGCTCCTGCAGCGTGGAAGAAAAGACCACTTTGGGCACCGCGGCAAGCCCGGCCAGCGAGGCACCTTCCTCCGCGGAAAAATCGGAGCCGCCGGCCGCAGCCTCCCCCGACATGCCCGACATCAGCCGGTAGGTGTTGGCTCCCAGGAGGAAGGTGTAGTTCTGCTCCGCTTCCTGGTCCAGCCACGCGAGGTACTCCGGCCCCTCCAACCCCCACCAGCCGGGCCACCCCTCGGCAGAGGCATATCCGTCCAGGGAGATGATCAGGTCCACCATCACGCTTGCCGCCGCCGTCTCCGCCGGTGTTCCGCCCATGGCCGCCTCCTCCGTCCGATCGGCATTCGTGTGCGGGGACAGGGTATGCCCGGCCCGGTGGAGGTTCAAGAGCTAACCCCTTTTATCCGGGGCGAGCGAGGCGTAGCGTCATCCCATGGCCGGATGGAATGCGGACACAGCTGCGGGACCTGTGGGGGCAGGAACCATCACCCTGGTTGAGGGTTCATCGTTTTGTATCTCGTCCGCCAACGGGGATATCCATCCCGAGCATCCCCACGGCACCTTCCATGAGGACACCCGCATCCTGTCGCGCTGGAACCTGACCGTGAACGGTCAGTCACTCGAGCCGCTGACGGCCGAGACGAAGGAACCCTACCGCGCCCTCTTCATCGGCCGCGTCCCCCGGTCTGACGGCTACGCAGACAGCCCCCTGATCGTGGAGCGACTCCGGGAGGTGGCCGCCGGGATCGTCGAGGAAATCACCATCAGGAACTACTCGTCCGACCCGGCGGAATGCAGCGTGTCCATTGAGGTGGAGTCGGACTTCGCCGACCTTTTCGAGGTCAAGGAGGCGCGCGTCCAGCGCCGCTGGGAGGAATCCCGCACCGCGGAGGGCGAGCGCCTGACAGTCAGCTCCTCGTGGAACGATGTCCGGAAAACGGTTCTCATCAGCGGACACGGTGCCACCGCCACTGCGAGGGCCCTCACGTTCACGGCGGCGGTTCCGGCGCGCGGCCAGTGGACCACACTGCTCAGTGTCGCCCCGGCCGGGGACGACGGTGCACCCGCGGCACCGCCCCTGCGCCCGGCAGCGCACGGGATGTCGCCGAGCGACCGCCGGCGCCAGGAATGGGTGGCCAAGATTCCCCGGCTCCATATGACGAACCGCTCCATCGAACGGACCCTGCGGCGCAGTTATGACGACTTGGGTGCCCTGCGGATCGAGGACCCCGCGCATCCGGAACGGATCGTCGTGGCGGCAGGCGCCCCCTGGTTCATGACGCTGTTCGGGCGGGACTCCCTGTGGGCCTCGGAAATGGCCCTTGCGGTGGACCCGTCCCTTGCTCTTGGCACGCTGCAGACGCTGGCGGACCGCCAGGGCCAAGTGGTGGATCCGATGAGCGAGGAGGAGCCCGGGAAGATCCTGCATGAAGTCAGGCTGGGCGTTTCCAGCGGGCTGGCCCTGGGCGGCAAGTCGGTCTACTACGGCAGCGTCGATGCCACACCCCAGTTCCTGATGGCGCTCGGCTCCGTCAGCCGCTGGGGCTTCGCGAAAGACACCATCGCCTCGCTCCTGCCCAACGCGGACCGGGCGTTGGACTGGATCAGGAACTACGGGGACAAGGACGGCGACGGGTTCGTCGAGTACGCCAGGCTCAACGACCAGGGGCTGATCAACCAGGGCTGGAAGGACTCCTGGGACGGCATCAACTTCGCGGACGGCACCATGGCCGAGCCGCCCATCGCCCTGTGCGAAGTCCAGGCGCTGGTCTACTCCGCGCTGCTGTCCCGGGCCTGGATGGCCTACGACGCCGGGGACGCGCCCCTGGCGGCGCAGCTCACGGGGGAAGCGGCACGGCTGAAGAAGAAGTTCAACGAGGAGTTCTGGCTTCCGGAGCGGGGCTACTACGCCGTCGCCCTGGATGGCCGGAAACGGCCGGTGGACGCCTGCGCATCGAACATGGGGCAATGCCTGTGGCATGGCATCATCGACGACGACAAAGCCCCCCTGGTAGCCGAACGGCTGATGTCCCCCGAGATGTTCAGCGGCTGGGGCGTCCGGACCCTTGCCTCGGACATGGGCGCCTACAACCCTGCCAGCTACCACAACGGGTCGGTCTGGCCGCACGACAACGCGATCATCGCGGCCGGCCTGATGCGCTACGGCCTCGTGGAGGAGGCCCAGCGGATTTCCACCGCACTGCTGGAAGCGGCGGAGTTCTCGAACGGCCGGCTGCCGGAACTCTTTTGCGGATTCAGCCGCGACCAGGTTGCCGAGCCGGTGCCGTACCCCACAGCCTGCTCACCCCAGGCCTGGGCGGCCACCACGCCGATCATGCTGATCACCAGCCTCATGCGGTACGACGCCCACGTGTCCCGGGGCGGCTTCTGGATGGACCCGGTCCTGCCGGAGTCCTACGGCAACCTGCACATCACCAACGCGCCCATAGCCGGCGGCAGGATGACCATCGACATCGTCGGTTCCGAGCCCACCGTCCAGGGCCTGCCCGAGGGACTCCAGTTCCGGCGCGGGCACCGGCCCTGGCTGACCGAACTCCTGGCGGAGGCGGGCCTGGGCACCGAGGGGTAGATCTGCCGAGGTGTGGATCTAAAGATCCCAGTCGGAGCCGCCGTAGTAGCTGCGCACGTGGGCGCGGAGGTACTCGCCCACCACGGCGGCCCCCAGCCCGCCGACGTCGGGTGCGACCACCCGGCCGTCGATCCGGCGTGCCAGGCGCTGGATGAACCGTTCGAGCCCCGGATCGTCGCCGAGGCGGAAGAACGTCGCCTGCACGCCGGCGCGTCCCAGGCGGTCGAGTTCGGTGACCGTGGCGCGGATGGTCTCCCTGTCCGGCGGCCAGTTGAACCAGGAATCGCCGTCGGCCAGCAGATGCGCGGTGGGCTCACCGTCGGTCACCACCAGCAGCACGTGCTGCATGGACGGGTGCCGCCGGAAGAAGCGGCCGGCCAGCAGCAGGCCGTGGTGGAGGTTGGTACCCTGCTCGCGCAACGCAGGCAGGGCCGTGAGCTGGGCTATATCCATGGACTGCGCGTACCGGCCGAACGTCACCAGCTGCAGCCGGTCACCGTGGAACCGGGTGGAGACAAGGTGGTGCAGCGCAAGTGCGGTGCGCTTCATCGGCACCCAGCGGCCCTCGGCCGCCATCGAGAAGGACACGTCCACCAGCAGGACGACTGCGGCCTGCGTCCGCGCCTCGGTCTCCGTCACCTCGATGTCCCCCACCCCCAGGCGGAAGCCACGGCCCGGATCCCGGCCCTCGGCAACCGTGCGCCGGATGGCGTTGGTCATGGTGCGGGTGACGTCCCACGGACCGGCGTCACCGAACTCCCACTGCCTGCTGGAGCCGGTCTGGTCACCGGCCGCGCCCGCGGCGCGCGTTTCCCGACGGCCCTGCCGGCCGGACAGCTGCTTCGCTGTGTCCCGCAGCAGCGACTTTCCCAGCCTGCGCATTGCCTGCGGGGACAGCCGGAGGTCCCCGTCTGCACCCCGGCGCAGGTAGCCGCCGTCGTGCATCGCCCGCTCGATCTCCGCGAGGGTCCGCGCGGTCACGGCGGCGTCCTGCCCCAACTGGCGGGCCAGGGCATCCAGGTCCAGATCATCCAGCCGCGAACCGTTGTAGGACTGGGAGAGCTGTTCGGCCAGGCTGTCGAGTTCGGCAACGTCCTGCAGCACACCGGTGCCGTCGCCCAGCCCGAGCCCCTCCTGGCCCTCAAAGCGCTCTGACCCGTGCCAGTCCTCCCCCGGCCGGAGGGCCCGCAGGCTGGCATCGAGCTGGTCGAGCTGTGCCATCAGTTCGGCGGACCCGAACGCCTGGGCGGACAGCCGCATCAGCTCTTCACGCTGTTCGGGTGACATGGATTGCAGGAGCCGCTGGGCCGCTGCCGCCCTTTTCGCCAGGGCGTCGATCAGCTCCTCGACCGACTGCGGATTCTCCGGAAAGAAGGAACCATGCCGGGCCATGAACTCCCGGAAGTCGGCGTCGGTGTCCTCACCCCTGCGATGCTTGTCCAGCAGTCCGTTGAGGTCGCGCAGCATCCCGTTCACGGCCTCGCGGTCCTCGTCGGTGGCGTTCTCGAGCGCCTGCTTCATCCCTGCGAAGCGCTGGTCCAGGACTTCCCGGCCCAGCAGGTCCTTGATCCGTTCGTACGCTTCGCGTGCGGCACCGGACTGCCAGTCGTAGGAGGCTAGTTCGTTGACGGCAGCGGCGGTGTAGGCCGGGAGGTTCTGCAGCTGCATTTCACGGAAGGCACGGTCCGTGTTGTCCATCATGGCGTCCCGGGCGAGCTGCTTGCGCTCCTCCAGCACGGCGGTGTCCAGCAGCTTGCGCACCTCGTTGAGGGTGCCGTCCAGCCGGTGCCGGTCCAGCAGGTCCTTCCGGCGTTGCTGGACACGGGCAGCGAGGTCGTCCAGCCCGTCCCGGTTCCGGCCGCCGCGGCGGAGGAACTCCTGGAGGGCGTGCCGGGGCGAGTAGCCGGCCATGACGTCCTCGGCCACCGCCTCCAGTGCCTCGGACAGGTCCACCGGCGGGGCAAGGGGGTCCGGTCCTCCGGCATACCTGCCGTACCGGGACCGGTGGTGCAGCACCATGATGCCTCCTGTGGCTAGCCGTAGACCCTTGCTTCGTCGTCGGACTCCTTGGAGATCCGGCGGGCAAGGTAGAGCCCCTCCAGCGCGAGTTCGACGGCGGCAGCCCGCTGGCCGTCGTTTTCCGCCCCCAGGCGGCCGCTGATTTCGTCGTAGAGCCCGGATCCGTTGAGTGAGGGCAGGTTCTCGAGGAATTCCCGTGCGGTGACCTGGTCTCCCGTGGTCACGGTGGTATGGCCGTCCAGGGCCGCCACCAGCGGACCCATGTCGATGCCGTGGAAATGGGCCCGCACGGCTTCGGCTGTTGCCGTTCGGAGCAGATGGTCCAGGACGCCCTGTTCCCGGCCTTCCTCGCCCGACTCAAATTCGATCTTCCCGGTGAGGACCTCCGCTGCGGGTTCCAGGTCAATGATCCTGGCCACTGCATGCTCCTCACCGCGCACGCTTGCACGGCGCAGCGCGGCCGCGGCCACCGTCTCGGCACCTGCGATGGCGAACCGGGCAGACACTCCGGACGTCTGGTTGATGGCCGGAGACTGCCGCAGGGCCCGGGTGTAGCGGGCCAGGATCTCCAGGATGACGGGCGGGACGTCGGCCACCAGCCGGCCCTCCTGCCGGATGACGGCCACCTCGTCCTCCAGCTCGATGGGGTAATGGGTGCGGATCTCGGCGCCGAAGCGGTCCTTCAGCGGCGTGATGATCCGGCCGCGGTTTGTGTAGTCCTCCGGGTTGGCGGAGGCGACCACCAACACGTCCAGGGGCAGGCGCAGCACGTAACCGCGGATCTGGATGTCGCGTTCCTCCATCACGTTGAGCATGGCCACCTGGATGCGCTCGGCAAGGTCGGGCAGTTCGTTGATGGCGATGATGCCCCGGTTGGAGCGCGGAACCAGGCCGTAGTGGATGGTCTCCGGGTCCCCGAGCCGGCGGCCCTCGGCAACGCGCATGGGGTCGACGTCGCCAATGAGGTCGGCGACCGAGGTGTCCGGCGTCGCCAGCTTCTCCACGTAGCGTTCGGAACGGTGACGCCATGCCACCCGCAACCGGTCCCCCTCGGTAAGCGCCCGGGCGCGCGACTGCTCCGTGATGGGCTGGTACGGGTGTTCGTTGAGTTCGGACTCCTCGATCACCGGCGACCATTCGTCCAGCAGCCCGGCCAGGGTGCGGAGCAGGCGCGTCTTGCCCTGTCCCCGTTCGCCGAGCAGGACAACGTCGTGTCCGGCAATCAGGGCCCGCTCCAGCTGGGGCAGGACGGTCCGGCTGAACCCGTACAACCCGGGCCATGGGTCCCGGCCGGCGGCGAGCGCCGCGAGCAGGTTGTCACGGATTTCATGCCGCAGGTCCTTGTGGACATGCCCGGCGGCGCGCAGCTCGCCGACAGTGAAAATATCGGGACGGTCACTCACCCCTCTACGGTAAGCCCGGCCATGCCGGAGATCGAGCAAACTCCCATAATTCCTCCCGTCCCCGCAGCGGCCTGGCGGAACAGCCTCGCCAGCGGCGGTGCGCGGTGGGATCATACAGCCATGGCATCCATCCAGCGTCTCCGGCCCCAGGGCCTCGTCTCAAGTCCCGCGTTCAGTCACGTAGCCGTCGTGCCGCCTGGTGCAACCACCATCTATGTTGGCGGCCAGAACGCCGTCGATGCCGCAGGCGCCCTCACTGGGGAGGGTGACGTGGCCGCCCAGTCGGAGCGGGCCCTTGAGAACGCCCGGACCGCGCTCGCCGCTGCCGGGGCCACCCTTGCGGACGTCGTGCAATGGACGGTGCTGTTCGTGGAAGGTGCCGATATCGCTGCCGGCTACGGCGCCATCGCCCCCCAGCTCGCGTCGGCAGGACCTGCCCTGGTGACGGCGGCGTTCGTCAGCGGGCTGGGCGTGCCCGGCGCGCTGGTCGAGATTAGCGCCGTGGCTGCCGTCATGCAGTAGCAGGAGTCAGCCCGGTTGTGCCGGCAGCACCCGGTAGGTCACGTGGGTGACCTGGCTCGCCCCGCGGGATGTCAACTGTTCCAGCTTCAGGGGCGGGACGCCGTCGAACAGCCTGGTGCCCGCACCCAGCGTCAGCGGCGCGATGTGCAGGCGCAGTTCGTCGATCAGCCCCGCTGCGAGGTACTGGTTGACGGTGGTGGCACCGCCCTGGACCGCGACGTTCCCGGTGCCGGCCGCCGCGCGCGCCTGCGCCAGCGCAGATTCAATTCCGTCCGTGACGAAGTGGAACGTGGTGCCGCCCTCCATGGGCTGGGGATCGCGGGCATGGTGCGTGAGAACGTGAACCGGGGCGTGGAACGGAGGGTTGGTGCCCCACCAGCCATTCCACTGCCGGTCCCATTCGCCGCGCACCGGACCAAACATGTTGCGGCCCATGATGAACGCCTTGGCGGCACCGATCTGTTCGATCTCCGCCCGGTTCTCGCCCGGAGTTTCAAACATCCATGCGTGCAGCCGGTCCCCCGAACCGTCGCTGCCGTCATCACCGAAGGGGCGCTGCTCCGTTTGGTTGTGCCCGGCAGAATATCCGTCCGCCGTGACGGTGATGTCGCAGACCACCCGGCCGGCCGCTGTTGTCATGGCCTGTCCTCTCGTGGCGGCCCGGCCGCCTTTCCCTGTGGGCTTGCCCGGAGGGCTTCAGCATACGGCCCTCCCGCCGTCCCGGCGAGCGCTGTAACGTCCGGATAACGTCACTGGAACTAGAGTCCGCGGCATGGGTGAGCAGCCGGATGTCCAAAGCCGCGGGTACGATCCAGGGTTCCTTGGCAACGAACTCGAGCCGCCCTCCATCAATGCCGCGCTACTGGAGGACACCGTCCAACTCAACGGTTCAGCCGTCATCCCGTACACCCACTTCTCCCTGGCCGTCAGCAAGTCCCGGCGGTTTGCCCGCTGGGTCGCCTGGAATATCGACGGCGGCAGCATCAAGAGGTTGAGCCGGAAGGGCAGCGCCTTTATCAAGGACTCCCGGATTCCGGAGGAGTTCCAAAACGGCGACGAGCTATACAACGGCAACCGCCTGGACCGCGGGCACATCGCCCGCCGGGCGGACCTGCTCTGGGGTCCGCTGCCCGAGGCGAAGAAGGCAAACGATGACTCGTTCTTCTTCACCAACATCGCACCGCAGATGGACGACTTCAACCAAAGCGGCAAGAACGGCATCTGGGGACGGCTGGAGGAGGCCGTCTTTTCCGACGTTGATGTCCAGGACCTCAAGGCCACGGCGTTCGGCGGCCCCATCTTCCGGGACAACGACCGGGAGTACCGGGGCGTACCGCTGCCGCGCGAATACTGGAAGATCCTCGCCTACATGGAGGAGGGCGGGTTCCGCAGCGCGGCGTTCCTCCTGACGCAGAACCTGAATCCCCTCGAAGCCCTGGACCTGAACGAATTCCGTGCCTTCCAGGTCAGCATTGCCGAACTGGAGGAACGCACCTCCCTGCGCTTCGCGGATCCGCTGCGCGGCGATGACAGCCGGACGTCACTGCGGGCAGCCGATGACAGGGCCCCGCTGGAAATCCTTGCCGACATCCGCTGGTGACAGCCGGCCGCCTAGAGGGGCAGCACCCGCGGGGTCACGCTGATCTGCAGGCCGGCGTTCCCGCCGAGCAGCGGCTTCATCACGTCCGGAACGTCAATGCGGCCGCTCCACCTGTTGGGTGTCCCGTCCCGGTCAAGCAGCCGGTCCTTCTCCTCCGGGTTCCAGTCGCGCAGGGCGGTGGGAATGGTGCTGTTCCATGCAGCCCAGGCCTTCGGCAGTGGTTGCCCGGTGGACGGTGGTTCGATGTCCACAACCAGCGTGTCCTGCCAGTCCTCCGTCTGTTCCATGTGGTCGTCGAAGAACAGGCGGCCCTGCTTCTCGGCGATGGACAGCAACCGCAGCTTCAGCGCGTGCCGCAGCCTGGGCACCACCCGTCCGCCCACCAGCGGCCGGGGCGCCTGGGACGAAAGGAACGTGGTGAGCAGCGGTTTGGGTGAATCGATGGGATCGCCTTCCCTCCAGCGCTCGATCTGCACCGGACAGAAATGCGCGGCACTTTGCTCATGGACCAGCACTGGCAGCCCGCGGATGGCCACGCCGACGTCCAGCTGGAACTCCACTTCATCCGGCGCGTCCCGGCCGACGGTGAAGCCCACCAGCTCAATCTGGATTTTCAGGTCCCCGAAGAGGAACCGCTGGAGGTTCTGGTAGCCCTCTTCGGAGTTGACGATGCCGTACCGGCCGCTGTGGCTGCGGTGGACAATGGCCAGGGGGGCGCCCCGGACAGCGGCGTTGTCGATCTGGACCAGCCCGTCGCTGCGGGGACCGACAGCCCGGGAGGACAGTCCAAGGGCGACGTCGTAGTCCTCGGGGTTGGAACCGATCAGGCAGAAGAGCTCGGAAACCGGGAACCCGTCGTCGGGCATTTCGGTGCCTTTGAAGCTCTCGCGCCGCAGTGTCCGCCGTCGTGCCGCGGGAGTGAGGTAGTCATACATGCGGTCCGGCCCGAAGATGTCAGCGCCGTGGATGCCGGTGGCGTCCCTGATCCGCTCCAGCAGTCCGAATCCGACTGCGAAGTTGATGCCGCCATGCGGTGTGGCATAAGTAAAGACCCTGGCCACGTACTTTGCGCCGGCCGCGGGATCAATCATTCCGTCCGTCTTCGCGAGCTCCTCCGGAATGACACGCTGCAGCAAAGACCTGCAGACCAGCCCGCCCATGGAGTGCGCCACCAGGAAGACTTTGGGCGCCCCCGTCCTGTCGAGCACCAGTTTGATGAGCTTGAACAGGTCCCGGGCGGCCGTCTCAAAGGAGAAGCTTTCCGGGTCCTGGTCAAAGGTGTCCGCGGAGTCGTCGTAGAACCGGTGGATCCACACCGAGGCGGGATTGACGGACCTGGTGTCCACCCCCTGCAGGAACGCCCACTGGTCTCCGTGTACCGGGACCTCGTATTTGTGGTCCGAGATGAGCCGCAGCATGGGCGATTCGAACTGGTGGAACTGCGCCCTGCCGCTGCTGTCCGACCGGACATGGACTGATCCCTGGCTGAAGCCGTAAAACGGATCGTCCACCGCGCTGTTGATGGCACCTCCGTTCCCGGCGAACCCGCGGACATAGATGATGGGCAGCCTGCCGTCGCCACCTGGAGTGCCCACGTCCTGTCCCCTTTCCGAAGGTTTGCTTCCGCCGCGCCTATTGTCCACACGGCTGCGGGCATTTGAGCACGTCCGCCGTTACGACGGCGTTACCGGCACGGATGCGCCCCGGTGGTATCCCCGGAGCAGTAATGCGGCAGTAACGGTGCCGCGCTCTACTGGATGCAGACCGTCCCGGTGTCCGTTGCCGGGGGCAGCGGTTCCTCCGGGCGTGTCCCGGCCCCAGCAAAGGAGCGCACACCATGACTACAGAGACTGTCCGGCCGCACTGCGACACCAAGCCGCAAAGCCGTCCCCTGCTCCGTCCCGACCTCGCACCCGGCAGGGAACGCCTCATTCGCCGGTTGCGGGGGAAATGGGTGAACGGCACGGTGCTCCACTACTGGTTCTTCCAGGGACCGGCCCCGCAAAAGGAGGCAGTGCGGAAGGCCTTCCAGGAATGGAAAGCACTGGGCATCGGCCTGGAGTTTTCCGAAGTGGCGGACAAAAGCGAGGCCGAGGTAAGGATCGCCTTTGACCAAAGGGACGGGTCCTGGTCCTACGTGGGGCGCGACGTCCTGGAAATCAACGCCACGGAACCAACCATGAACTTCGGCTGGGACCTCACCGACGAGTACGGCCGGACAACGGCGTTGCACGAGATAGGCCACACGCTGGGGATGCCGCACGAGCACCAGAACCCGTTCGCGGGCATCGTCTGGGACGAGCCGCGGGTCTACGAATACTTCGGCGGAGCGCCGAACCACTGGCCGCCGGAGCAGACGCTGCACAATGTGCTGCGGAAGATCGACCCCGGCGAGGTTGAAGGTTCCTCGTGGGACCCGGATTCTGTCATGGAATACTGGTTCCCCGCCGGACTCATCAAGGAACCTGCCAGGTTCCAGGCAGGCCTGAATCCTCCGGGCGGGCTGTCCGAAGCGGACAAGGAATGGGTGCTCAAGTTCTTTCCTGCCATCAAACCCGAACTCCCCCTGCTCGACCCGTTCAAATCCGTCCCGCTGTCCCTGAGCCCCGCGGAGCAGGCCGACTTCGCCCTGGAGCCCTCCGCTTCGCGGACTTACGAGATTGCCACCTTCGGGACAGCCGATACCGTACTGGTGCTGTTCGAGAACGTCGACGGCGAACTTCGCTTTGTCGCCGGGGATGACGACAGCGGCGAGGACCGCAACTCGCGCGTTTCGGCCAAGCTCTTCCAGGGACGGCATTATGTGGTGCGGGTGAGGCTCTACTGGGCAGGTGAGTCCGGGCAGACGGCCCTGATGTATTGGTGAGTCCACTCTCCATCCGCCGGGCCCGAATTCGTGCGCCGGCAATTGCGGCGGGGTGTTGCTCAAGTTTGTCCGAATCTTTGCTAAAGGCAGCGGGCTACCGGTTCTTCTGGGGCAGGATGGGAGCTGTTCGGCTCAGTGCCCTGCCAATCCAGGCAGCACCGCAGCCGGCAGGACGGGTTGCCGGCAGTCAAACCGTCACCTGAACGGGGCTGGTCCCGGCGGAGAGTGGGGAGACGATGCGATCGGAAGACGTGAGGGCAGAACCTGCCGGCGGGCAGGCAGCAATGCATGACGTTTCGGACGCCGGCACCTTGGTGATCCGCACCTGGCATGAACATGGCGGGCAGTCCCCCGCATTCCGGGCAAGGATTACGTACGGTCCTGCCCACGGCCGCGACCAGACAACGGTGTCCGCCGCCGACCCCGACCGGGTCCTACACGTTGTGCAGCAGTGGCTGTTGTCCCAAGCCATTGCCCCAGGCGGGAACTAGCTGGTCCTTTGTACCGTGCGCCTGGGGCTTTACGGCCTCGCTGATGAGGTGTTTAAGCGCCCCGGAGGGTTCTACGCCCATATCCTGCAGCAGCTGGTCGTGGTACTTCTCGTACGCGACCAGGGCGGACGCGAGGTTTCCCTGGGCAAGTTCTGCCGCCACAAGGAACCGGACTGCGCTCTCGTACAACGGCTCGATATGGAGTGCCGCGGCGGCGGCTTCCGCAGCCGCGCCATGATCACCACGGCTGGAAAAGCCGGCGGCAAGGAGCGTCAGGACGCGGAGCTGGTCGTGCCGCAGCCGCCCTTGCTCGAACAGTACCCAATCCTCATACCAGCCGGGCAGGAATTCCAGGTCGCGCAGTTCCTGCAGGTTCGCTGGAAGCACTTCGCGGCCGGGGATGCCCGCTGCCTTCAGGACAGCCCGGATCTTGTGCAGGTCCACCACAACCCTGGCGTCCAGTGACAATAAAGCTCCGTCCTTGACGAGCAAGCCGGGCAGTTGCCGTGTGACCAAGTGGACTGTTACCCGAAGGCTTTCGAGGGCCTTGTCATCCGGATATTCGGGCCACAGCATACCGGCCAGGAAGGTGCGAAGGCTGGCACCGCGGACCGCCAGTGCGGCGATGAGCCGCTGCTGGCGTGCAGCAACGTGAACTACTTCCCCGCCCTGGCGGAGCTGCCAGGACCGCATGAGGTCCAGTTCAAAAATTCCATAGTCATCGTTGCCCATGGCTACCCGATCGGAACAGGTGTTACTGCAGTGAATTGTAAGATTGAGCATCCTCATGTTGACAGGGAAAGTCAATCAACAAATCCCCCTAATTGCTTAGCGAGAGAAGCCTCTCAGGGGTTCCGTGGCCCTACATTGGCGGGTCATTCAACGCTTCAGCGGATGCGTCGAGGAAGGTGACGACGACGTCGCGCACCAGGTTGGTCCGTGCGAGCCCGAAGAAGTGCGTCGTGCCGGGAAACACCGCCAGCTGCGAGGCGGGCACACCCTCGAAGTCGCCGTTCACGTCTCCGCCGCGCAGCTGGAGGAACTTCACCGCATGGTCGAGCCTGACCATATCGCAGTCGCCCACGGTGAAGAGCGTGGGGGCGGCGATGCCGCGGATCTCGTCGTCGCTCCAGCCGGTTTCGCCCGCGCCGTAGCGTCCAAGCTTGTCCAGCAGGCCCTGCAGGTGCTCCCGGTCCGGATGCGGGGACACGGCGAGGTAGCGTTCCTCCATCGGGGTTCCGGCGATCATGTCCACTGTCATCACCGCTACCGCTTCTGCGTTCCCGCCGCGGTCGCCGTCCGGGCGGAAGGATACCGAGGACACGATGAGCTTGCGCACCAGCTCCGGCCGGTGGACCGCGAGATCCAGCGCCACCGCACCTCCTATGCTGAATCCGAAGACATCGACGTTCCCAACACCGAGGTGCTCGAGAAGCCCGGTGACGTCCGAGGCCAAGGAGGCAGTACCGAGCGGGCGGTCGATGTCGTTGGTACGTCCGTGCCCCTGGAAGTCCGTTGCAATCACCCGGCGCCCGGCCGACAGGCCGGGAATCAGCGCACCGAACTGCTGCTCAATTTCGAAGAGCCCGCCATGCAGGAGCAACAGCGGCACGCCGCCGCCGTCGCCGTCGCCGTCGCCGTGCAACTCGTAGTACATCTGAAGCCCGTTGACCGGCGCGTATCCGGTTTCGGGCGCGCCTGCTGTCAGACCCCGGCCGCCCGCGGGAGGAAGGCGCTCGGTTCCTGCCTGATCCGTGCCAGTGCGGACTCCACCGCACCCTGGACAACGGCTTCGGCTCCGAGCGTGCTTGCGACAAGATCCGGAAGCGGGGCACCGGAATCGGCAGGGAGCAGGCTGCGTGCGTGTTCCAGGACGGGGTCAACGGCCCGTGAGATCGCGCCGGCTATGACCACACGCTCAATATCGAGGAGGCTGGAAAGAACCACCGCAATTTTCGCCAGCCGGGCGCCGAGCCGGGCGATGATGTCCTTCCCCAGAGGATCCCCCTCACGGGCTGCCTCGAACACGTCCTCCGCCTTGATCTGCTCCTCGGGAATGGCCCGCAGCGTTGTCCGGCCCTCGTAGGAGTGGATGCCCGAACGGGCCCACTTTCGTGCGAGTGCCCCGAACCCGTCCGTGCTGCCCTCGCCGGGGAGGAACTTGTCATCGGTGAACGCGTCCAGGAACCGCATCTCGCCGGCTCCGCCCCGCGGTCCGCGCAGCAGGCGCCCATCGACGATCAGGCCGGCGCCAAACCGTTCGCCAGTCAACAGGGTGGCCACGTTGGCGGAGGGGTCCTGTGCCCGTTCGGCGATGGCGGCGAGGTTGGCGTCATTATCGACGACGACCCTGCCGTGGAGGTGCGAGGCGAATCCGCTGTTCATCAGCTGCCAGAATTCCCCCTCCGCGGGAGACGCGCCGCCGGCGTCCACCGGCGCGGGTACGCCGACAACCGTGAGCAACACATCCTCACCGGTGAGCCCGGCATCGGCAAGTGTCAGTCCGATCAATTTCCGGGCTTTTTCGCAGCGGCCGGCGCGCCCCAGGACGTGTGAATCAAGCCCCTCGCGGCGGCTGCCCAGTTCGCGTCCCCGCAAATCCGCGACGACGGTTGTGAAGGACGTTTCGCCAGCGTCCAGTCCCACAACCACGCCCACAGCTTCGCGCAGCCGGTACCGGCGCGCCGGCCTTCCTTTGAGCGTGCGGCCCGTGGCGTCACCGCCGTCGTCAACCTCTTCCAGCCATCCTGCATCAACCAGCCCGTCACAAACTCCCAGCACTGTGGCGCGGGTCAGCCCGGTTTCAGCCATCGCCTCGCCCGCGGTGAACACCTGTTCCTGCAAGGCGAAGCGCAACAGCGCCTCCGAGTTGATCTGCCGTAACAGTTGGGTGGAGTTCGCCGTTGTTGCGTTCATCCCTTGACGATATCCCTTCCGTCGCCCATCCTCGTATAGGTCCTAAATATAAGATCCATATAAATCTTCCGAGACCCCCAGGAGCCAATGTTGCCACCCTTGACGTCAGCCGGGACGCGAGTCTCCCGACGTACATTCCTCGCCGCAGCCGGAAGCGCGCTGGCCGCTTACGGCATGGCAGGATGCAGCGCGTCGGGCACCCCGACCATCACATTCCACCAGTCAAAGCCGGAAGCCGTTCCCTATTTCCGCGACCTGGCAGCGAAGTTCACCGCGTCCCAGGACCAGTTCCGCGTTCTGCACGACATGGCCACGAATCTCTCCGCCGGATTCGTCCGGAGCAGTCCCCCTGACCTCGGTTGCCTCAATTACAACCTTGAGATGGCCCGGTTCATGGAGCGGGGTGCGCTGTCGGACCTTTCCGACCTGCCCGAGGCAGCCGCCATCCGCGAAGACGTGCTCGACCTGACGAACTGGTACCCCACCTATGCAGGCCGTACCAGCGTGATCCCCTACTCGGTGATGGCGGCGTCCGTCATCTACAACCGCCGGATTTTTCAGGACAACGGCCTGGCGGTCCCGACAACCTGGGACGAACTTATCGAGGTATGCGAACGGCTCAAGGCTGCCGGCGTCACCCCGATATACGGCACATTCCGCGATCCCTGGACCATCGCCCAGGGCCTGTTCGACTACGCGGTGGGAGGCATGGTGGACGTACGCGCGTTCTACCAGGCGATGCACGGCATCGGAGAGAAGGTTGGACCGGATTCCGAGGTGTCGTTCCAGAAAACCATGCTGGAACCGGTGCAGCGCATGGTCCAGCTGACGAAGTACGTCAATGCGGACGCCTCCAGCCGCGGCTACGGTGACGGCAACACCGCCATGGCACAGGGGCAGGCGGCAATGTACTTCCAGGGGCCGTGGGCCTTCGGGGAGATTGAAAAGGCCGGCACCGATGTGGACCTCGGCACCTTCCCGCTGCCCATGACCGATAACCCCGCAGACCTCAAGGTCCGGGTCAACATCGACCTCTCGCTCTGGGTCCCCGAGGTGGCCAACGGGCAGCAGGGAGCCCGCGCCTTCCTGCAGTACCTGATGCAGCCGGAGATCCAGAACCCCTACAACGCCCAGTTCCTGGGGTTCGGCACAGTCAAGGACGCACCGGCGGTCACCGACCCCCGCATCGTGGACATGCAGAAGTACTACGACGGGGGCCGCTTCTACATGGGCGCCTCGCAGTTCATCCCCAACACGATTCCCGCCGCGAACTACTTCCAGTCGATCGTCTCCGGAGCGGACGCTGAGAGCACCCTGCGCCGCCTGGATGCCGACTGGGCCCGCCTGGCCTTCCGCGCGTAGCGCATCCCCGAACCCCTGCACGAAACGAGGACCACCCCATGTCATCAATGACGAGACCTTCCACCAGGCCGGTGGTGAGCGCCCCACCAGCGGCCACGCCGGCAAGAGTAAGCAAAAGCCGGGTCGACCCGCTCTACTATCTTTTCCTGTTGCCGTCGCTGGCGATCTTCACGCTCGCCGTCACACTCCCTGCGGTACTCGGCTTCATCTACAGCTTCACGAACTCTGTTGGCTTCGGCGACTTCGAATTCATCGGCCTCCGTAACTTCATCGCTGCCTTCCGCGATGAAGGGATCCTCGGCGCCTATGGATTCACGCTCGCCTTTTCGCTCGTGACCGTCGTCGTCGTGAACGTCCTGGCCTTCCTGCTGGCCCTGGGCCTTACGTCCCGTGTCCGCTTCCGCACCGCGCTGCGGACGGTCTTCGTTATCCCGATGGTGATCTCCGGCATCGTCATTGCCTTTGTGTTCCAGTACCTGTTCTCCAATTCGCTGCCGCTGGCAGGCCAGAGTCTGGGAATCGAACCGCTCACCACGAGCATCCTCGCCAACCCGGACCTCGCCTGGCTGGCGATCGTCTTCGTCACGGCATGGCAGTCGGTTCCGAGTGCGATGCTGATTTACATCGCAGGCCTGCTGACCGTGCCCGCCGAGGTGTACGAGGCGAGCTCCATCGACGGTGCGAAGCCCTGGCACAACCTGCGGCACATCACGTTGCCGCTCGTGGCCGGGTATGCCGTGATCAACACCGTGCTGGGCTTCAAGAACTACCTCAACGCCTACGACATCATCGTCGGCCTTACCGACGGCGGCCCCGGGGTCGCCACCCGGAGCGTAGCGATGGCAATCTTCCGCGGCTTCGAAGGCGGCGACTACGCCTACCAGATGGCCAACGCCGTGATCTTCTTCCTCATCAGCGTCGCCATCGCACTCATCCAACTCCGCTTCACACGTGGCAAAGGAGGGATCGCAGCATGAGCAACGCGACCCGAACCATCCCCGCACAACCAGTGACCCCTGCCACCCGCCGCATCCGCGTTGGCCAGGAGCGCACCAACTGGCCCGCCACCGCCGTCTTGATCGTTTGCACCCTTGGCGTGCTTGTCCCGCTGTACGTCACGGTCAGCATGGCACTCAAGACCACTGGCCAGGCGGTGGACGGCAATGCCTTCTCCTTGCCGAGCCCCCTGACCTTCGATGGTTTCACCCAGGCATGGACGCTCACGAACTTTCCCCGCGGCTTCGCGATCTCCGTGTTCGTCTCCGTCATCGCGGTCATCGGGGAGATCGTGGTGTCGGCGCTCGCAGCCTATGCGATCGTCCGCAACTGGGACCGCCGGCTCTTCCGCTGGTCCTTCTTCTACCTGCTGGCGGCGATGTTCATCCCGTTCCCGGTGGTGGCGCTCCCCCAGATCCAGCTGACCGGCATGGTCGGACTCGACAATCCGCTCGGCGTCGCGATCCTGCACATCGTGTTTGCCCTGGCCTTCAACACGATGCTGTTTACCGCGTTCCTGCGCTCGATTCCGCTGGAGCTGGAGGAAAGCATGCGGATGGACGGCGCCGGGACGTGGCAGGTGTTCTGGCGGCTCATCTTTCCCCTGCTCGGGCCAATGAGCGCAACAGTGGGCATCTTCGCCTTCATCGCGTCCTGGAACGACTTTATGATGCCGTCACTGATCATTTCCGACCCGGAACTGCAAACAATTCCCGTGCTGCAAAAGATGTTCCAAACCCAGTTCAGCAACAGCTACAACGTAGCGTTCGCCTCGTACCTGATGGCGATGGCACCCGCGATCGTCGTCTACCTGTTCACACAGCGTTGGGTCATGTCCGGCCTGACCCAGGGCGCCGTCAAATAGTTCCTGCGAAGAGGGGTGCCTTCCGACCCCACGCGCGCGTTGGAAGGCGCCCCTTAGAGTGCGGGCCTGGTCAAGGACCGGCGGATACCGGCTATCCTGACGGCAACTCCCAGCAGCACCAAAGCGATACCGAATGCCATGAGAATCCAGACGGGCGCCGCCGCGGCTTCGATGTTCCGGTAGCACTCCGGCGCGAGCGCCGTGATGTGCAGTTGGGCATCGGCCATTTCAGCTGCCTGGCTTTCCGGCAGCAGCGGACTGCCGCAGAGCGGCCCCGCGGGCCTTAAACCGATGACGATACTGAGGATGTGGACGGCCAGCCCCACGGCGATGACCAGTAACCAGCCGCGCCGTTGGCTCAGTTCCTGGTTGATGGACCTGGTGGGATTTTCCGCAGAATCTTGAACCGCCATGATCCGAGCATAATGAGGGCCGGAGTGTTTTGCAGTGTTCGTGCGCTTACCGGCAGCCGCTGAGGATGCCGGCGATCGCATCATGCTCAGCCTGCGTTACCCATAGTTTGTACTTGGCCTTAACGGCCGTCTGCCGGATGACATACTCGCACCGGAATGCCCTGTTCGGCGGCAGCCAGGTGGCAGCGTCCTTGTCACCCTTGGCGCCGTTGGTGGGTCCATCTGCGGCCATGAGGTTCAGCGGGTCGTTGGCCAGGTCCTTGCGCTCTTCAGCAGTGAGTTGTTGCGCGCCCTTTTGCCAGGCGTCGCTAAGTGCTACGAGGTGGTCGATCTGGACGGCGGAACTGGTGTCCTGCCCGCGCACGAAATCGATGGTTGTGCCGGTGTATTTGTCGGCCAAGGTGCCGGTCACAACAACGCAGTCGTTGGTACTGGGCTTGAAGGTTTCGTCGGTGAGGTCCCGGGCCAGGATGTCATTGCGGGTGTCGCAGCCGTTCCGGTCAACGTCGGCCCAGGCCGGACCAAACTCATCGCGGGAATAGCCGGTCTTCGGCGCACGGCCCTTCACCGGAATGGTCTGCAGCTGGTTGAGGGCGTTGCCGGCAGCAGCCGGATCTGCCGGAGCGGGATCACCGGCGGCGCTGCGCGGAGCGGATTCGATGGCCTCCAGCGCATTAGCGGCGGCATCACAACCGGCAAGTGAACCAGCCAGCAGAACGGCAGTGGCGGCGGCAAGGGACTTGGTGGCAAAGCGGGAAATCTTCATGGTCCTTCGGGGGTCAGCGGGCTTTCAACGCTAACGTCCGCTGCTGCTCCGGAGCGGCAGGCTGTTAGGTGGCGCCTGTCACATGCGGCAACCCCGCATCTCGCTACGCGGTCCGGTCCGCATCCTTGCGGACAGGCTGCGGGGGGGCTTTAGGCAGCAGGGTCCGGTTCCGGCTTTGTCAGAAGACCTGGGGAGATGGACCGGCCGCGGAGCGAAGCCAAGCCAAGCCAAGGCCTTGTTCCCTGGGAGCTGTCGTCGATCCAGCAACAATCTGGCCACCACACCCTGACATTCGACTTGGACTGCAAACCTGCAACCACGGATCCCCTGCCAGGGCCGCACCCCTTCCATGCACGGTTCCAGGTCCAATTCAGTTCTGACCATGACGCTGTCTGTGACCCACCTGGGTGATGAGCCTGCCGTCTACGGACAAACCATTGGTCCCTTCCAGGACGAATGGATGACCACCCGGCAAGTCAGTGAGATCGAAAAGATCCTTGGCACCAAAGTGACGATCACTCAACGCTGGCAAGGGGTCTACGCCGCCAGCCCCCTGACCTCCCTCCTGCGTGAGGAGATGGAACCAGCAACAACAGCAATAACAGTCGCCTCCGGCATCGGGATGACCCTGTCCTTCGGCATTGCGGCCAAAACGATCGAAAGTCTCTGACGCAGGAGCCACCCAGGCATCGCCGTCGTGATCCATGCCTTCCGCAGGCACAAAGCCGAGTCAACGGAGTCCGACCAGTGACAACAGCACCACACCGCCTTTCCCGTCCAGACCGCCCCTTCGGAAGCCTTCTGACCGCCATGGTCACGCCTTTCACCCTGGAAGGGCGCTTGGATCTCGATGCCACCGCGGATCTCGCGTCCCAGCTGGTGGACGGCGGCGACGACGGCCTGGTGGTATGCGGAACAGCCGGCGAAGCCTCAACGCTTGAAGACCGGGAACAAACAGACCTCATTCGGGCAGTGAGGGACGCCGTCGGCCACCGGGCATTTGTCGTCGCCGGAACGGGGACCAATGACACTGCACGGTCCGCCGCGTTAGCCAGGCGCGCTGCCCAGGCAGGGGCAGACGGCCAAATGGTGGTTACTCCCTACTTCAGCAAACCCACCCAGACTGGAGTAGTGGAGCACTTCACCACTGTCGCCGGAGCGGCAGAACTTCCCGTGATGCTCTACGACATACCGGGCCGGGCGGGCATATCGGTCTCCACCGAAAGCATCAAACGCCTGGCCGATAACCCCCGCATCGTTGCACTGAAGGACGCAAAGGCGGACTTCAGTGCAACAACGGAAGTCCTGGCCGAAACCGACGTCGCTGTCTATGCCGGCGACGACGCCCTCGCTCTTCCCTGGCTGACCGCAGGAGCTGCGGGGCTGGTCAGCGTCTCGGCTCACGTCGCGCCGGGAAGCTTCCGCCACCTGATCGACGCCGTGGACGCCGGCAACCTGGCGCTGGCCAGGCAGCTCCACTTCGAGCTGGCACCACTCATACGCGCCGTGATGAACTACGCACCTGCAGCCGCCGCCGCCAAACACATCCTCCACGGGCCCCGATCCCGGCTGACTGCCAGGTGCATCATCTCTCCAGGGTTTCCGCCTTCGCTGCATATGCGGTGGCCTGGTCACGCACTTGGCGGATGTAGGTGTCGGACTGGTTGTAGGCGTAGATGGCGCCGGTCCATCCTTCCGAGGTGGTGAGGTCACGGCCGTTGGCGCATAAATAGTGTGCTGCGCTAAGAGCGGCATCGTCGATATTGGACGGGTCTGCCGTTCCGTCCCCGTTTCCGTCGCGCGCTACGAGCTGCCAGGTGGAGGGGATGAACTGCATCGGTCCCACAGCCCGGTCCCAGCGCGCGTCCCCGTCCAGGGTCCCGGCGTCCGTGTCGGCGATCGCGGCGAATCCGGTACCGTCCAGGACCGGGCCCACAATCGGGCGGCTCACTTCCCCCTCGGCGGTGAGGCCGCCGCCCCCGTATGTTCCGTGTCCTGTTTCAACGAAACCGACGGCCGCCAGGGTGTTCCACCCGAGCCCGCACGCCGGAACGGAATCAGTGACGGTTACAGCTGCGGCAACGTACGCCCGCAGCGCTCGTTCCGGGATGCCGGTCTGCCCGGCGGCCCGGACAACCCATTCGGCATCCGGACTCCTGGTGACGTTCACCGCGGTGGTCATACCAGAGGACAGCGCCTCGAGCTCGGCCCCCGCCCGGGGCGGCGGAGCAAGGGCCTGCCGCGCATCGACGCCGGCTTGCCCAAGCAGCCAGAACACGAAAGCGGTGGAGACACAGACCGAAAAAACGATAAGAACCAAGAGACGCCTGAGACCGAGCACCGACTAATCAAACCATCTGCAATCAGGACCGCGCCGCCATCATGTTCCTGAGCATCCTCCACTGCACGAAAAAACCCGGGCGTCATCCCGCAAGTACTGCGGAATGACGCCCGGGACTGCTATTACCGTTGAATGCTGTTAGGCGTCGATCACCATGTCGGTCTGCGCCGTGGAGCAGCAGGGCAGGAACTTGCCTGCGTCGATTTCCCGTTTGCGGATACCACCCTGGTGGTTCATCTCGATTTCCCCAGAAAGCTTGACGACCTTGCAGGAGCCGCACATGCCTTCCTTGCAGTTGGCGCCGATCCGGACACCCGCTCGCTGCGCCACCTCGAGGATGTGCTGGTCGGGATCAATCCGCACGTTGACGCCGGTGCGCAGGAAGGACAGGGTGAGGCTTCCCGTTCCCACCGTCTCAAAGCTCGAGGCATCGGGGGTCACGGCCTCGGGCTCCGCGTCCGCACTGCCCCCAGACGTGGACGCATCCGTGTCAACGGTTTCCAGCGGCAGCCCCGTGGCCTCGAGGGGTCCATCGGCGTCGTAGCCGGGCTCATAGAGTCCGAACGCGCTTGGCTGGCCTTCGTAGTAATCCTCGGCTGACTCGGCGATCTCCTCGGCGATTTCCTCCGCGATGTCCGTTGCCAGCGCGATCTCTGCCTGGTACTCAAGGAGTGTCTGGCGGTCTCCCGAGAAGAACTCCATGTAGATGGATGTGTCGTCTACGCCGACCTTCTTGAGGAGCTCGGTGGCGCTGTTCAGGTAACCCTCGGGGCCGCAGGCGTAGACCTGGCGGCCGTTGGCGTCGGGGGCCACCTGATCGAGCATGGCCGCCGTCAGCCTTCCGGTGAGCCCTTCCCACCCCTCGGGCTTGCTGCGGTCGCCCAGGGAGTAGAAGACCTTAATCCGCGAGTCCACGGAGGCGATGTAGGCCAGCTCCCGGTGGAAGGCAAAACCTCCGGCTTCCGCCCCGTGGTACAGGACCACCACATCGGCGTGTCCGGGCAGGGAGTGGATGGTCCGCACCATGGACATGATCGGAGTGATGCCTGCACCGGCGGCCAGAAGGAGGTAACGCGCCCGCCGGTCGGCGTCGGGCAGGTGGAACGCCCCGACCGGTCCGAGCATGTCCAGAACGGTGCCGGGTTTGACGTTCGCATGCACCCACGGAGAAACCAGGCCCGTGGGGTCGCGCTTGACGCTGATGCTGAACGTCCATGGCTCCGTGGGCGAACTGGACAGCGAGTAGCTGCGGTCCACCGGATCCTGGTCCTCACCGTTTACCGGAAAGGCGACGTTTACATACTGGCCCGCACGGAAGGCCAGGGGCGCACCGTCGGTGCGCCGGAACACGAAGGTCATCAGGCCGCCGGCCTCGACAACGGTCTCCACGCATTCGGCCATGAACTCCTGGGGGTGCCAGGGGCCCAATGCACGGGCAGCGCGGGCTGGTGTCTCGGTGCTGCCCATGACCCTGTTCCACGGCATCTCCAGACCGCGAATGCGCTGTGGTTCCTGGATCACCGGTTCAGTGAGGAGTTCGGTCATGCCAAGTGCTCCTGAACGCGCTGCACGTACCAGTTGATGAATGCCTCGACCTGGTATTCGCTCTTCATGTACGGGCCGGGCTCGTAGGCGGGGCTGGCAGCGCCCTGCTGGCACAGTTCCACGAACGCCTTGTCCTGCAGGTTGGTCTGCTTCCAGGTGTAGGTGAGCTTCTCCAGGTCGTAATCGACGCCTTCTTCGGCGTCGTCAGCCACCAGCCAGGTGGTGCGGACCAGCGACTGGTGTTCGTTGATGGGGAAGACGCCGAACGTGATGACGTGGTCGCCGAGGAAGTGGAACCAGCTGTTGGGCTGCAGGTGCATGGAGCAGCGGCCAAGGCGGAAGTCCGGCAGGTCGCCGAGCAGCTTCTTGGAGAGCCGGCGCCCGTCGGCGGAGAAGGACTCGCCTTCGCCGTCCAGGGATTCGCGGGAGATGCGGATTCCGGCGATACGGGTGTCAAGCTCCTCTACCACCTCGTAGGGCAGGCCGTAGCGGCGGCAACGCTCTTCAAGAGAGGACTGCGCTTCCTTGTTGCGGTCCCATACTTCCTCAAGGTGCGGAGGAATCAGGCCCTCGGTCAGGCCCCACGTGGGGAAGAGTGAGCATGCGAGTTCCGGGTGCCCATCGCAGTGGTAGCACTCACGGTTGTTTTCCATGACGAGCTTCCAGTTGCCCTCTTCGATGATGTTCTGCTGGTAGGCAATCTTTGCTTTGGAAAGGTCGTGCGGGGCCAGGTAGGGCTCGAAGATCTTTGAGGTCTCGTCGAAGTCTGTGGGCGGTTCGTCAGCGATGCAAACGAAGATGAGTCCGGCAACCTCGCGGCTGTGGGCACGCTTGAGCGCGAAGCAGTTCTTGTCGAACTTCGCTTCTCCGGGGGCGGATGCGTGGATCAGGTTGCCCTCGGGAGAGTAAGTCCAGGAGTGGTAGCCGCAGACGAGGTTTCCGGTGGAACCGGCAGCTTCGGTCAGGACGCGCGCCCCGCGGTGGCGGCAGACGTTGTGCAGGACGTTGACGTCCCCTTCGTCGGTGCGGAGGACGATCAGCGAGTAGGGACCGTAATCGACCGTGATGTAGTCGCCCGGCTCCGGCAGCTCGGCGACACTCCCGGCAAAGATCCAGTGCTGGCCGAAGATAGCCTCCATGTCGACCTTGAAGATTGCCGGGTCGGTGTAGAAGGGGGCATCGAGGGAGTAGCCCGTGCGGCGGAACGCAAACAACTCGGTGATCTCAGCCAGCTGCTCTGCAGGCAATGAGGACGCGAGTTTTCCGCGTGAGTTGAGGGGCTGGTGCACTGGAGCAGTCATGGGTTTCCTCCCGGGAGGCGTGGTTACGTGTGATATCTGGGGCGACTACGGATGCGTCAGTGCAGCCGTTGTCAAAAAGCGTTGTTCCAAGAGATTAGGGCGCACGAGAGCTCAATAAAAGCGCAAGAATCCGGAGATAACCGTGCACAATAGGTGCATGATTGATCCGAGACTTATAACGCTCCGAGTATTCGCCCGCTGCGGGACCGTAGGCGCAACCGCGGAGCTCACGGGGTACTCCCCTTCAGCCGTCTCCGCGCAATTGCGTGAACTCCAGCGCGTGCTCGGTTTGCAGCTCCTGGCGAAGGACGGCCGCGGCGTGCGGCTGACCGCTACGGGCCGGTTTCTTGTGGCTGGTTCGGACTCCCTCATCGCGGAATGGGAGAGCCTGCGCGCCGCCGCCATGGAGGCCGGGGACCAGGTGCAGTCACATTTCGGCCTCGGTGGATTTTCGACGGCGGCCGCCCAGTTGCTCGCGCCGCTTGCGGCCACTCTCCGCTCAACGCGTCCGCAACTGGAGGTACAGGTACTTGAGGCTGACCCGGCCCGCTGCTTCGATTTGTTGGTAGCCGAGAGGATTGACCTTGCGGTCATTGTCGCCATGCAGTCGAACACCTACGGCGAGGATGACCTGCGCTTCGAGCAGACCGTGCTGCTCGACGATCCCCTGGACGTGATCCTTCCGTCTGACCATCCGCTGGCATCGCAGGAACGGGTGACGCTCGAAGAATTGGCCTCGGAAGCCTGGATCACCGAAGCTGCGGGCTCCACCTACCACTCCCTCTTCACTGCGGCGTTCACGGCAGTTGGTGTGACACCACGGATTGCCCACGAGGCCGTCGAGTGGGAAACCCAGATCGCCTTCGTGGGTGCGGGGCTCGGCGTGGGCTTGCTGCCGCGACTGGCGCCCTTGCGCAATGCAGAGAATGTGGTTCGCCTGCGCCTAACGGGCAAAGGCAGGCCCTCGCGGCGCATTGTCGCGGCCGTACGTAGGGGCAGCATTGCCTCTCCGCTGATTCAGGAGTCGCTCGACATCCTGCAGAAGAACGCTGAGCGGATCGTCGCCGCCCGGCCGGAGGACGAACTCTGAGAATCGTTTCCCGACAACAAAACAAACATGTTGACCTGTGTCACAGTCGAGTATACGCTGGGGTCCAATCTAATATATCAGTTCGCTACTTTTGAATATATCTAGAAGGAGGAGGGGACATGACCCT
>NZ_JBNHFC010000017.1:0-104272 GCF_059089885.1 Arthrobacter sp. Y3221159 | reverse complement strand
TTGGCGAGAAATCCCAGCAACAGCGAAATCTGGTGGGCGGTGCGGTCCCCTGCAAGCTGGGCCTCGATGTCCTCCGCCGGGCTGTTGGTACCTGGCAAGTCCGGCGTGAAGAAGCCGGCAAGAACCAGGGCGGTGAACACCAGACCTGCCACTGCGGCCCATCGGTCCGGATTCCCCGTCGCCACTGCCGATCTAACATGGACGGGCGACGGGTTGCCGTGCGGCTCGGAATTCTCTCTGGCGTCCATGGCGTTCCCTCCCTGGCGCTGCACCCTAGGCGAGCTGAGAGTAAGAAGGGCGCAAACCTATGGTCATTTTAAGCCTCCGGGACCTAGACAGCCACACCGTCATTGGGCATGGCCCTCCGGCGGCGGGGGACACCCCGGGCGCAGAATGCAATCATCCCCAGCACCCACAGCCCGGCGAGTCCGGGCCGAAGATGCGCGCCCCGATCAGCAGGTAGACGGCCACATACCAGGGCAGCAGCTGGACGAGTGGATTTCCCAGGCCGAACACCAGCAGGGTTAGCGCGGGGACCATGACACACACTGCGGCGGACGGCCAGGGACTGCTTCTGTTCATCAGCGCAGGGGGTCACTCTTAGGTGGCGCAGCACGCTTCAGCTCCGCAATCCGCAAACGCAGGAAGACAATGGCCAGGACCAGGGCGTACACCGCCAGGACGCCCACGGCGATCGTGAAGACCGCGTACAGGATGCCGAGAATGCCAAAGGCTGGTGTCAGAGTCATTACTTCCCCCAAATAGTCGTTGCCCATAGGCTACGCGGGCGCAAAGGGTCCGCGGCGGAAGGGCACGTGATAGTCCCCCGGTGGCCCATGATTGGTCTGCTTAGGGTGGCACCAAGCTGTGTCTAAGCTGCAGTCTTATTGGAGCTTTGGGCCCGCATATCCCGAATTGCAGCAGTCGGCCGCCGGCGGGCCCTGGCAAAGGAGATCAACAGAGTGAGGACGGTCGCCATCCAGGCAAGCGCGGTGAGGAACACCAGGCCGACCGCCACTAAGGGGTGCATGCCGAAAGTCTAGGACCGTAGGGCTATGAGGTCCGGGCGAAACTCCGCACCATCGGAGCCGAAGATTGCGCGAGCACTGGCCAGTGGCCGGTTCACCTTGCACAGAGCACGGGAAAGGCGCGCCCCGTTCGCTGGGGCGCCCTCGAATCTCCGTTCGCAGCAGTCGGCGTTGAGCGGCCGCACGATTGGACCATCCCGGCTCCCGGGCGGCAGCTCCTGCAGTTGCCCGCAGGATGCCCACCTGCCTACCAGAAGTGAGGACTGGCTGCTGTACAGCGACCACATTGTCCTGATCTTGGAGCATGCTGCGAAGACCGTGGCCGTGACTAAATCAGAACAACGGCCAGGGCACCGCGGGCATCTCAGCTCTTGGCGCCGGGAACCGCCCTGCCGAGTGCAACCGGGCGCAGCGCGCTGCGAGCGACGCGACTTCTTCGGCGTTGAGCAGGTCCGCCAGGCTTCGGCCCAGCTCACCGCGCAGTCCTTCGATGATGCGATCGATGCCGTCGCGTTCCTCAGCGGTCAACGTTTCTCCCAGCCACCCCCACAGCACCGTGCGCAGCTTGTAGTCCCGGTGAAAGGTGAGCCCGTGGTCCACGCCGTGCCGGTGTCCGTCTGCCATGGCAAGGATGTGATCGCCTTTGCGGTCGGCGTTATTCACGACGACGTCGAACACCGCCATGCGACGAAGCGCCGGCGTGTCCTCGTGGACGAGGGCGACTCTCCGTCCGCTCTCATCCTGGCCCTCAAGGACGTGTTTCCACCCGTTCCCGGGCACGTCGTCGTCCGCCGCAACGAGATCCACCGCAGTCTGGTCGGGGTCTGACTCCTGCCACAGCTGCACCATTCCTTCGCCCAAAGGACCATCGCGGAGCCAGGTGAGTGGCACCACGTTCCAGCCGAGGACCTTGGAAACCAGGTACGCTGCGACCTCCCGGTGGGCAAGGAAGCCGTCGGGAAAATCCCACAGCGGTTTCTCCCCGGCTATCGGCTTGTAAACGACCGTGGTGTCGCCGATGCTGCCCAGGAAGGTGGCGTTCGACGCCGTCGCGATGCGACCGGTGAGGGTCAGCTCGGTAGTGAGCAGGTCGGGCGCCGGCATCAGACCTCGGGCAGTGTGCAGACGTGCCCGTCGGGGTCCACGGGGTAGCCGCAGAGCGGGCACGCGGGACGCCCGGCACCCACCACCTCCCGTGTCCGCTTGGCAAAAGCGCGGGCGGTGCCAACCGGCATCCGCACCAGCAACATTTCGGGCACTTCGGCGCCGTTCCCATCAACTAATTCGTCGTCGTCATCAGGATCGGCATCCATGATGGGGTATGCCTCGATGACCACCTGCGCCGTCGTCGGGTCCCAGCCCAGGGTCATGGCCCCGGTCCGGAACTGCTCCTCGACCGCCTCGAGCTGGTCATTGTCCACGAGTTCGATGGGGGTACCCGTGGGAACGCTGAAGGGGTTGCCCTCCAGCGCGATGAGCTGATCGAGGATTTCGTCAATCTTCTCGGCGAGCTGGGCCGACTGCTGCTTCTCGAGGGCGATGCTCACAATTTGCTTACCGGTCCGTACCTGCAGGTAGAACGTGCGCGCCCCCGGAACGCCGATGGTGCCGATGACGACCCGGTCAGGCCAGGCAAACTCGTGAACAAGTGTGGGCATGTCAGTATCTTAGGCACATGAGGTCTACGGCGCCGTGTGCCCTGCTCCGCCGCCCACCGGCGCATCGCCGGTTTTGATGCCCTTCGACAGCCACGACAGATCCCCGGCGTCGGTGTTCGTCGCATGGACGCTTGGCCGAAGTGCACCGTAGTGGACGATGGACAAGGAGGCAGGGCTCACGCTAATGCGCTGGAACAAATCGAGGTGCATACCAAGCGCGTCGGCCAGGATTGATTTGATGACGTCACCGTGACTCACGGCCGCCCACACGGCTCCTGGCCCGTATTCGGCTTCGAAGGCTGCATCGTGGCGCCGGATTGCTGCCACCGAGCGGGCCTGCATCGTCGCCATGGATTCGCCCCCGGGAAAAACGACGGCGGACGGCTGCGACTGCACGGCCGCCCACAGGTCTTCGGTTGCGAGATCACCGAGCATCCGGCCCTGCCACTGGCCGTAATCGCACTCGGTGAGGTCGGGCTCGGCCAGCGCAGAAGGATTACCAGCCTGGCGCTCCAGGATGAACTGTGCCGTTTGCTGGCAACGCTCGAGGGGGCTCGAGACCACGCCGGCCAGGGGCACCACCGCGAGCCGGTCTCCGGTCGAAGCTGCCTGCTCGCACCCGGTCTGGTCCAAACTGACGCCAGCCGCCCGGCCCGCCAGCAGTCCAGCGGCATTGGCTGTGGTGCGGCCGTGCCGCACGAGGATAACTGTCGCCATCCATCCAGCCTACCCAGCATCCTTCGCCGGACCCTGCCGGCGCGGTTGATTCGGCCCGCGGTCAGCGGTGGATGTGCTCCTGCCAGTCTGCCGGTACCTTGTCAGCCGGTCCGGGTGACGGTTGCTCCGGCGGCCTGGACTGGGGATCGGGAAGCCGCGGGCCGCGAAAAAACTTCTTCGTGGTGAGTTCGTAGAACCAGTCCTCCCCGGGTTCAAAGGACCTCATGACTGGATGGCCATCGGTGCGTGCGTGGGCACTGGCATGCTGCGAGGGGGATGAATCACAGCACCCGATATGGCCGCATTGGGCGCAGCGGCGCAGATGCAGCCACCATCCCGGGCCGTCACCGCCGAGGCACTCCACGCATCCTGTTCCGCTGGGCGTGGCGGCGGGGCTGATTCCGGGAATAGGGCGGTCTTCCATGACGTCCTCATTCTGGCAGAATCTCCGTACCTTGTCCCCCCTGTCCCAGCGGGAGTATCGTGATCGCCACCGAACCCTTGATCCGGAAAGACGGCGGCCATGGACGACTCGGTTCCGATCCTGCTGATTGCCACCCCGGACCCGGCCTCCCGGCGCATCCTCGAAGATGAGCTACGCCGACGGTACGGCGCCGACTACGAAGTGGTGGCCTGCGCCGGCCACGCCCACGGGCGGGCAGTGCTTGAGGGGCTCCGGCGCTGGAACCGCCAGGTGGCCCTTATCCTCGGATGCTACGGCCCGGCTGACCGTGGCGGACTCGATTTCCTGCGGCGGGCCTATGGCTTCCACCCGGCCGCCAAGCGCGGTGTGGTGGTGACGTGGGGCGACTTCGCCAGCGCCCCCACTGTATTCCGGGCGATCGGGCAGGGATACGCCGAATTACTGATCATTCGTCCCGAACGGCCGCGCGACGAAGAGTTCCACGGGGCCATTACCGATGCCCTCGATGACTGGCACCTGGCCCAGGGGGTCGGGTTCGAGGCGGTCCGGCTGATCGGGCAGGTGGGCGACGAAAGGACCCACGTGTTGCGCGACTCCTTGAGCCGAAACCACATCCCCGTGGGCTTCCACCCGGTCGGATCAGAGACGGCGCAACGGACACTAGAGAATTTGGGCCTGCGGGACCCGGTGCTGCCGGTCATGGTGCTGCAGTTCACCGATGCCCCCATTGTCCTCGAGAACCCCAGCGACCTTGAGATCGCCGAAGCCATTGGGGTGACGCGGCCACCGCCGGCGGACAAGGTCTTTGATGTTGTGGTGGTGGGAGCCGGTCCGTCCGGTCTCGCCACCGCCGTCTACGCCTCCTCGGAAGGCCTCTCCACCATCGTGGTGGAGGGGGAAGCCGTGGGAGGCCAGGCCGGCACCAGTTCGTTAATCCGCAACTACCCCGGCTTCTCCCGCGGCGTCAGTGGAGCCCACCTGGCCTACCGCTCCTTCCACCAGGCCTGGACCCTGGGCACGGACTTCCTCTTCCTGCGGAAAGTGGAGAAGCTCAGCGTCGATGGAGCCCTGTACCGGGTATCGATTTCCGACGGCACCGTGGTGCGGTGCCGCACAGTGGTGGTGGCCACCGGCGTGGACTACCGCCGCCTCGGCCTACCCCAGCTTGAAAACCTGGTGGGGAGGGGTGTCTTCTACGGGGCAACGGTCTCCGAGGCGCCGTCGATGACTGGAAAACACGTCTGCGTTGTGGGCGGCGGCAACTCGGCCGGACAGGCCGTCCTGCACCTCGCGAAATACGCGAAGAAGGTCACGCTGCTGGTGCGCGGACCCACCCTGTCGGCCAGCATGTCCGAGTACCTCATCTCCCAGCTCGAGGCCACCCGGAACGTGGCGATCCGGTACGGGACAGCGATCGTGGGGGCCCGCGACCAGGACGGATTCCTTGCCAGCCTGCAAGTGGCCGCAACCGGGGCCGGCGGCGCAACGTCAACCGAGGAGATCGAAGCGGGCGGCTTGTTCGTGCTCATCGGATCGATGCCGCGGACCTCCTGGCTGCCCGACACGGTGGAGCGCGACCAGGCCGGCTTTCTCCGGACCGGCACCAGCCTGGACGACAGTAAGGTCGGGGCTACCAGGCCGGACCGGCAGCCCTTGGCCCTGGAAACGAGCATGCCCGGCGTTTTCGCGATCGGTGACGTCAGGGCCGGTTCCATCAAAAGAGTGGCTACGGCAGTGGGGGACGGGGCCACCGTGGTCTCGATGCTCCATGCCTACCTGGCCGGGCACCCCCTGCCCGCCCCGCCCGCCGCCCCCGGTGTGGCAGCCGCGCCCGAGGAGCTCTCCGGTGACGTCCGCTTCAACTGACGCCGCACCGGTGATTGCGCCGATGCGGTGGCTGCTCTACATCGCCGCATTCCTCGTGTTTCTCGCTGGCCTGGTGCTGTTCGTGTTTCCGCTCCGGACTGCGGAATGGTTCGCATGGACAGTCAATCCGCCCATGACCGCGGTGTTCCTCGGCGCGGCATACTGGTCGGCGGCCGGCCTGGAGGTGACGGGCGCCCGCTCAGAAAGCTGGGAGTCAGCGAGGCTCGCAGTCTGGCCCGTGTTCGTCTTCACTACGCTGACTCTTGGAGTCACCCTGATACATCTCGACCGCTTCCACCTGTCGCCAGCCGCCGGGCCCCTTGCCCAGATAGCCACCTGGGCGTGGCTGGCAATCTATGCCATCGTGCCCGTGGCGATGCTCGTGATCGGCTGGATGCAGGTCCGGTCCCGGCGTCCCGCCCCGAAGTCCGTGCCGGCGCGACGGCCCGTGCTGCCGCCCGCGCTGCGGTTGCTCCTGCTGGGAATCGCCGGGGTGCTGGTGTTGTATGGCGTGGCGCTCCTGGCAGTACCCGCTGCTGCCGCGACGTGGTGGCCGTGGCCATTGTCCGAGCTCACTGCGAGGGCCGTCGGAGCGTGGCTGGTGGGCCTGGGGTGGTCCGCCGCGCAGGGCCAGTTCAGCGGGGACCTCCGCACCGTCCGCCCCGTTGCCCTGACCTCCGTTGCGTTCGTCATTCTGCAGACACTTGCCCTGCTGCGGTATGGCGACGCCCTGGCATGGACGGGTGCGCCGGCGATCGGCTTTGTCACCCTCCTGATTGCCATCGGAGTGGCCGGCGCATGGGCACTAGCATTATCCCGTTCGCCGGCAGCCCGGGCCGGAAACGTGCCAGGACCGCCGGCCTAGAAACTGGTCACCAGTTCGCCAAGCACCTCTTCGAGCCGGTTCGGATCGGTGGCGTCGTAGTAGTGGGCGCCGCTTGCCTTGGCGATTTCCAGCAGGGTGGGTACGTCTGCCTCGGGGCCGTAGGCGAGGGTAAAAACGAGCACCGGCGTCGAATGGTTCTGATGGTTCAGCTGTTCAGAGAGCCCGCCCAGGTCTCCGGGGTGCGTGGTGTCGTTCTTGCCGTCACTCAGCAGCACGATGGTGTTGATGAAATCTTCCTTGTATTCCTTGGCCTGCTCGCCCGCGAAGCGGCTGACGGCTTCAAAAAGGGGTGTTGCGTCCACAGCCTGAAGCTCGCGGAGCTTGGCCGTGATGTCTTCCTTGTTGGATTCGAGCGGCGCTACCGGGCTGACGATGCCCGGCGTCAAGGGCCCGTCACCCTCATGGGAGAAAGCGGCCAGCCCGATTTCGTCCTCATCGGTGAAATGGTCCAGGGCCTTGAGAACGGCATCCTTGGCCCGCTGCAGCTTGTTTGCTGCGGGATCCTGCACCATAGACTCGGAGACGTCCACCAGGAACAGGACCCGGGCGCGTTTGCGGACTTCAGGAAAGCTGTCCTGCATGGCAAGAAGGGCCTCTGCTTTGGGAAGCGGCAGCGGCTGGAGGGTTTCAGCGTACCGTCCGGTCCCTGCCACCCCGGGGTCCAGGTCACCCTGAAGGGTCCGGTATCCGGAAGTCTTTACGATCTGCTGGCCTTGCTCTGTCACAGCGAACCGGAGGAAATCCTCGGCTGCCAAGCGCTGCCGGCCCTCAACCCAATCGCCGTTAAGGATTACGGCCGGGTTATCCGCCACCTGCACGCCATCGTTGGGGTAGATGGCACGGAGGGGTTCCTGGGGCGGGGGACCGGACTGCTTCGTAATCCCGTCTTCGCTCACTACCCCGCGGTTGTAGTCCCAGACAAACTTCTCGTCCACGATGACGGCGGAGAGAAATTCCGCGACGTTCCCGGCGTCATCGGCTTCCCGCACGTGCCACAGGAAATGCTCGGGAGTGGCCATATAGTGGCTGGTACGCAGCTCCACGGCACGCACTTTGTCCACCAGGGAAGCCGCTTCCAGGTCCATGCCGTCCAGACCTCCCACGTTCCCGCCGGCGGCACCGTAGGAAGCGGCAAGGGCCATGAGGCCCGACGTCGAGACCAGCGGACTGGCCTTGCCGAACTTGAACTTTCCCCAGTCGGCATGGCCGAGGCGCTCCCAGACGCCCTGGTCCTCCGCGGTTTTGAAGACATCGGACCACGAGGGCGCTTTGCTGTCCCAGCCGAGTGCAGCAGCCATGCTCTCCGGCATAGCCACCACGACGGCACTCCGCGCAACACTCCTTCCTTCCTGCGGGACCTGGCTGCCCCCGGCACCTGCTCCTGCGATGCGCAGCCAGGCTGAAGAGTCCGGCATCCAGACGGCGGGCCGGTCGCCGGCTGCGACGCCCGGGAACTGGGCAGCAACCTTCCCGGCGGACGTGCCGGATTTTTCCTGGCTGACTTCGGGTGCCACGCACTTCCCGTCCACGCTGCGGGGTTTCGCGGTGTACCCGGCAGCCAAGGCACGGACCATGTCAGCGTTCTCGAGCGAGGTGAGGATTTTCAAGGCGATGCACGGAGATCCTCCGGCGGTGGCAGCAGGACTGTCCTGCGCCAGGGGTTCACCTGGGGCAGGGGTGCTGCCATTCCCTGCTGATGGGCCGCCGCCGTCTCCTGGATCGGCGGGGAAGATCAGCACCCGCAACACGAACGCGCCGCCAACAACGAGAAGCGCGACCGTGGCTGCCGCGGCGATCCACACCCAGCGCGGATAGCTCGGGTCAGTTGCTGCGCGTCGACGGCCCATGCTCGTTTCCTTTGAAATCCCCCGGGTTCCCCCGGCGTGAATGCAAATGATGAAACTGGCCCGCGGCAATGACACCGCGGTGCGCCTAGCCCCCGGCACCTGGATACGCCCTTTGAGGATAACCCCGACTGGCAGAAAGTGAGTGTCCGGATTCACATTTTGAACCAATCCCGCGGGTTCCGCGCGGGCTCCAGGGTCCGGGTCCCGGGGCATTCAGTGTCCGACGACGTCGAGCGCCACGAGCTGCGCGCCCTCACCTTCCGCGAAGAGCGCCATCCCGGTGGATTCCTCAGCGGGGAACACCAGGTCCGTGATGGTGGCGACCCCGTCCTGGGCGAAGACCTCAACGGAGCACCGGTCAAGGAACACCCGCAGGCGCAGGCGGCCTTCCCGCAGCGGCACGGCCACGGCCTCTACTGAGGGGAAGGCTTCGTGGAAACCGGTAATTCCTGACTCCCTCCGGTCCAGGCGCAGTATGCCTTGCCCGGTGTCATAGGTGAGAAGCGTCCGCCCGGCATCGCCTGCGTGAAGGACCAGGCCCACTGCCGCGGCGCTGCCCGGACGGAATTCGGCATCGATGCGCGCTACCGCCGCGGCCACGGGAAGCTCCGCCACTCCCGGCGGCAAAGGCCCCGGACCAAGCCGGAAGCCCTGGCCATCCGTCTCGCCGGAGAAACCGATGGCTTCCTGCCGAAGCACCACCCTGCCGTCCACCCGGGTGAGCGTGACCTCCCGCGGCAGTGACATGGCACTGCGCCAGTCTCCGGTGGGCGTGGAACCGGCGTAGTCCCAGTTGTTCATCCAGCCGATCATGATTCGGCGGCCGTCCGGCATGTTGCTGAACGAGACGGCGGCGTAGTAGTCCCGTCCCCAGTCCAGCCAGCCGTACTCGCGCATGCGCGAGTCGTCCTTCTGGAGCCCCTCGGTGACGGTCGACCCTGACCGGAACGCCACGCCGTCGAACTCTCCCACGAAGTACTGTCCTGCCGAACCGCCGGCGATGCCTCCCGGGTTGATGTTCACGACGAGGACCCACCGGGTGTCCCGCGGGTTTCCGTCCACCGGCAGCTCGAACAGGTCCGGGCATTCCCAGACCCCGCCGGTGGCGTTGGCGGGGCCGAAAGTGCTCAGGTACTCCCAGGACTTGAGGTCGGCGGATTTGTACAGCACCACCTGCCGCTGCACCGCTTCGACGGCGACCATCACCCAGTAACTTCCGCCGCCGCCGTCGTACCAAAAGACCTTGGGGTCGCGGAAGTCCGCCGAGGCGCGGTCCAGGACGGGATTGCCCTGGTGCTTCGTCCAGGTTCGGCCCTCGTCCAGGCTGTAGGCGAGGGACTGGGCCTGCCGCCCGGCCAGCGGGGAGGCCTCACTGTACGCGCTGGTGTAGATGGCAACCAGCGGAGGTGTGTCCGTCGTGCCGAAGCCGCTGGTGTTGTGCTCGTCGAACACGGCCGAGCCGGAGAAGATGGCTTCCTGGTCATCGCAGGGGATGGCCACCGGTTGTTCGTCCCAGTGGAGCAGGTCACGGGACGTGGCATGGCCCCAGGACATGTTGCCCCAGTCCGTGCCGAGGGGGTTGTGCTGGTAGAAGAGGTGGTAGGTGCCGTTGAGGTACACCAGCCCGTTTGGATCATTGAGCCAGTTCCGCGCTGCGGAGTAATGCCACTGGGGGCGGAACCGGTCAATGAGGGACGCTGCCGGCGCGCCGGCCGCCGTCGAAAGTGAAGCCATGGTTCAGCCCTTCACGCCGCTGGAGGCGATGCTGTTGACGAATGAACGCTGGAAGGCGATGAAGAGCACCACCACCGGAACGGTGATCAGGGAGGCGTATGCCATCACTTCGCCCCAGGAAACGTTCAGCTGGAAGAAGTACTGGATGCCGATCATCACGGGCCGCAGCTCCTCGGACTGGACCACCATGAGGGGCCAGAGGTAGGAGTTCCACGCCGGCAGGAAGGTCAGGATCGCCACTGTGGCGGTGGCGGGGCCTGCCAGCGGCATAACCACCTGGCGGTAGATCTTGAACCAGCCGGCCCCGTCGATCCGTGCGGCTTCGTCCAGTTCCTTGGGGATGGACTCGAAGTACTGGTGGAACAGGTAGATGGAGAAGGCGTTGGCGATGAACGGAATGATCTGGACCTGGTAGGTGTCCAGCCAGCCCTTGGAGAACTCAAGGCTGAAGCCGTTCAGCTCGAAGTAGGGTAGCTGGTTGACCCACCACACCAGCGGCAGTGCCAGGGTCTGGAAGGGGACGATCAGGGTGGCCAGGATCGCGGTGAACACGATCTTCTTGCCCCTGACCTGCATACGGGACAGGGCGAAGGCGCAGAGGCTGTTGACGAAGATGCCCAGGATCACGGTGACGGCGGAGACGCCCACCGAGTTGAGCAGGAAGCGGGCCGCGGGGACACGGTCGAAGACCGCTGCGTAGTTGTCGAAGGAGATGTTGCCCACCGGAAGGAACGCTGCCAGCGAGGACATATCACCGAAGATCTGCTGGTCCGGCTTGAGCGAGGACACCAGCATGAAGACGATGGGGAACGCGGCCACGACGGCGAAGAGGATGCGCACCAGCATGGTGCCGGCGTTTTTCAGGAGCAGTTGGTTTTTCATGTCAGTCTTTCTCCCGGGTGAGGTGGCGCTGCACCGCGGAGACGATCAGGACGAGGACGAAGAACACCAGCGAGATGGCGGAGGCGTAGGACGTCTCCTGCTGCCGGTAGCCGGACTGGACGGCCTCGTAAATGATGGTGGTGGTCGAGTCCATGGGTCCGCCCTGGGTCATCACGCTGATCTGGTCGAAGAGGCCGAGGGCCTGGATGGTGATGGTGACCAGGACAAGGCTGCGGGTATGGAACAGGCCGGGCCAGGTGACGTAGCGGAACTGCTGCCACCGGCTGGTGCCGTCCAGCTGCGACGCCTCGTACAGCTCCCCGGAGATGCCCTGCAGCCCGGCAAGCCAGATGATCATGTGGAACCCGGCGGCCTGCCAGATGGACAGGATGATGATGGCGGGCATCGCTGTATTCGGATCCCCGAGCCAGTCCGGGCCGTTGATCAGGCCGAAGCTGACTGCGGACAGGATCTCGTTGACCAGGCCGTCCTTGCGGTACATGAACAGCCACAGCAGCGAGACCACCACCATGGACGTGACCACGGGCAGGAAGTACACGGTGCGGAAGAAATTCACGCCGCGGAACTTCTTGTTGATCAGCAGCGCCATCACCAGGGCCAGGCCGGACTGCACCGGAACGATGACCACGGTGAAGTAGGCGACGTTGAGCAGGGCGCGGTAGAACGTGGGGTCCGAGAAGAGCCTGGCGAAGTTGTCCAGGCCCACGAATTCGACCGGACGCGGCGAGATGAGCCGGGCGTTGGTGAAGGCCAGCCCGAACCCGAGGATGGCCGGGATGAAGATGAAGGCCAGGAGCAGCAGCGCCGCCGGGGCGATCATGCCCCAGCCGCTGAGCTGCTCGCGGCGGAAGCCGGGCCGGCGGTGGGTCCTGCGGGGCTTTACGTCAGCGTTCGACGGCGGCAGTGCGGCGCCGTGGGCGGCAGGGCGCGGGCGGGTGGGAAGGTCAGTTGCCATGAGGGATCTTTCGTAGGTCGGGCTGCGGGAGGACTGCGGCGTTGTTTGGCCGGAAGTCCTCCCGCGGCTCCGGCTAGTTCTTGTAGCCGCCGTTGGACTTGATGTTGGCGTCGATCGCCTTCACGGCGTTATCCAGCGTGGACTTGGCGTCCGCACCGTTCAGGATGTCCTGGACGGCCTTGCCGTACTCGGTGGCAATGAAGGGGTAGGCGGGCGTTTCGGGACGCATCACGGCGTACTCCCGGGAGAAGTCCATGAAGATCCGGTTTGCACCGCCCTCGGCGAAGCTGGGGATCTGCGCTGCCGCCTCTTCGCTGGCCGGAATGGCGCCGGTGGCCTTCGCCACCGCGGCGATGTTCTCCGGCTTCAGCGAGTAGGAGAGGTAGTCCATGGCGGCCTCGGCGTTGCTGCAGCCGCTGGTCACGCCCCACTGCCAGGAGGCGCCGCCGATCTTGGGGCCCTCGCCCAGGTCCACCGGCGGCATCACCACCAGGTCGTCGCCGAGTGCGGCCCTGGCTTTGTCCCCGGCCCACGAGCCCGTATAGACGATGGCACTCTTGTTGTTCAGGAAGTCCTGGGTGGAATCCTTGCCGCTCTTCTTTGCCATGAAGCCCTGGTCGGCCAGGCCCCGGAACCACTCGGCCCACTGAACGGCCTTGTCCCCGTTGAGCTCGCCCTCGGCGCTTTGGAAGCCGTCCCTGTTCACGAGGTCGCCGCCAAAGGACTGCAGGAAGGGGGAGTAGGCGTAGGGGAGCCATTCACCGGTGCCGGCGGTGCCCAGGTCCAGCGGGTGTTCCCACTTGCCCAGCGCCTTGAGCTTGGTCAGGGCTTCCTGGAACTCCTCCTTGGTCCAGGGCTGCTCCATGGTGGCAACGCGGACGCCGGCAGCCTCCAGGTCCGAGGCCCGGGCCATCATGGCCAGGGCGACGTCGTAGTAGCCCACCGCGTAGGGCTTTCCGTCCCACTCGGCCACGGTGCTGGGAAGCTGGCTCGAAAGGTCTGCATCCAGCTCCAGGGGTGCGAGGTACCCGGCCCAAGCCCAGTTGGGCACGTTGGGGCCGTCGATATCCACGATGCAGGGCAGGTTCCCGGCAGCTGCCGCCGAAACCACGGAATCGTTGTAAGAGTCCTGCGGGAAGGCCTGGACCTTGATCTTTACCTTGTCCTGGCTGCCGTTGTAGGAGTCAACGATCTTCTGGACTGCGGCCAGTTCGTCGGGATTGCCGGCATTGTGGGTCCACAGGGCAATCTCGCCGGAGCCCTCGGATGAGGAGGAGGCGCTGCCTTTGCCGCAGCCTGCGAGGGTGGCGGTGAGGGCTGCGGCAGCTATGCTGGTCGCCAGGATCTTGGTGAACTTCGTGTTCATGGGTCAGTCTTTCTGCTTGGACAGGAGGGATTGATGAGGGTCCTGCAGGGAACGCGGCCGCTGCAACGGCTGCGTTCCCGTTTTGTTGGGGCAAGGGTGGTGTTATCGGGGTGCGGCCGCCGCTTTGGCAGCCGCTGGCAGGGTCAGCCCCGGGGAGGGGCGACAGAATCCCGCACCACGAGCGGGCAGCTGCTGGACTCGTGGGCGCGGGGAGTTTCGGGATTTTCCAGTTCGGCAAGCAGCTGGAGGACGGCCCACCGGCCCATCTCGTAGTGGGGGAGCGCCACGGTGGACAGCCCCGGCCACAGGCCGTCGGCGATGAGTTCAAGGTTGTCGACGCCGACCACCGACAGGTCGGCAGGGATTTTCAGGCCAAGGTGGCCGGCCGCCTGGTAGGCGCCCATCGCCATCTGGTCGTTGAAGCAGAACAGCGCTGTAGGCCGTTCCGCTCCGGACAGCAGGCGGAGTGCAGCCTCCCTGCCTCCTGCGGTACTGGGATGGGCGGACACCAGCTGGCCGGGTCCAAGTCCAAGTCCATGACGTTCCAGCCCCGCCCGGAAGCCTGCCAGGCGTCCGTGGGCGGCGGGGATATCGTCCTCGTTGTTGATCATGGCGATCCTGCGGTGTCCTGCCTCCGCCAGGAGTCCGGCGGCCGATTCGCCGGCACCGAACTCGTCCGGCACCACCGAGGACAGCGAGGGGTTGTCCGTGGTGGCATCAAGGACGATGGTGGGCATGCCCTGGAGCTCTTCGGGGACGGACACCAGCTGGTTGTACATGCGGGCGTAGATGATCCCGTCCACCTGGTGCTGTTTCAGGGCCCGGATCTCGTGCCTTTCAAGTTCATTGTCGAGTCCGGAGTTCACCACCATCAGAAGGTGCCCGTGCTCCGAGGCGGCATCCTGCGCACCCTGGATCATGGCGCCCGCGAAAGGGGTGGTGGTGATCTCGTCGCTGACCAGCCCTAGGATCTGGGAGCGCTGGTTCCGCAGCCCGCTGGCCAGACGGTTGGGGGCGTAGCCGAGATCGCCGGCTACTGCCTTGATGTGCTCCACCGTGCGGGCATTGACCCGGGAGCTGTGCGTTTCGCTCAGGGCATGCGACACCGTGGTAACAGAGACGCCGGCAGCCTTTGCCACGTCCCGTATGTTCACCTTCGTCGCCATTGACTCTTCCTTTGCAAAACGTTTTGTATGTTGCCTGCATCACTATATGCAAAACGTTTTGCACCCGTCAAGGGCACTGCATCCTGATTAAGGCTTCCGGTCGCGGCAAGACTTTTGATCAGCACGCCGGGCTGAAGCTCTGGATCAGGATGGCCGCCGGGTCTACATTGGTTCTTGTCTTATCCAGCAGGCCCGACACCTATGCAGGAGTGACCATGAGCCCCGCACCAAAACAACCAATCACCGATGACAGCATCCAGGTCCGCCAGGTTAACCACTACCAATTCAGCTGGGTGGCCGGAGATGCGGGAAAGCCTGGCACCTGGACCCTCCAGTTGGTCCTTGACCAAGGGGCGTGGGAGGAAGTGCTCACCCTTGACGCCGAGGATGCCGAGGTCCTCCAGAACCTCTTGAAACGCTCCGGAACGGTCTACTACGACGTCCGCCGGCGGACCCTGATGTTCGGGACAACGCCGGCCGGGCAGTAGCGGGGGCAGTAGGCTCTTAGTCCGCCTGCCCGTCCAGGAGGCGCCGGGCGTTCTCCTGCGCCTCCAGCGCCTGCTCGGTCACCACTTCGCCCCGCAGGTGGCCTGCTGCGGAGAGGATGTTCCGCAGTTCCTGGACCGTGCGCGGCGTACGGACGCCCCGGTGCACCATGGCGTGGCAGTTGGCGCAGAGCGGCACAAGGTCTGTGATGGGATCCAGCTCATAGCCGGCCCCCACTTGGGACGCCGGCACTGTGTGGTGCACGTGGATAAACCCATTGCCCACGTCCGCATAGGAGGCTTCAAAGGAGAAGCCGCAGGCGGCGCAAGCCGTTCCGTGGAAGGCCAGGCACACGCGGCGTGCGTCGTCGTCGCGCTCGTATCGGTTGACGCCCACGGTGGCGGCTGCCTCTGGGGGATAGGCGCCGGGAACAACGTCGAAGGGGTCCACTGCCTCTGGTCCCTGCTCCCGCCAGAGCCGTCGAAGGCTGTGGTCCGCCCGCGTGGGGACGGACAGGAGGGCGGAGTTTGCTGCGTCGGCCCAGTGGATGTCAGGGACTTCCGTAGTCAAGGTGGCCAAAGAAATCTGGTCGCCCAATGGCAACAGGGCGTCGAAGGCCACGCCCATGGATCGGCTGGCGGCAGCGCCTTCCGTGCCACCGCCCGCCTCCGCGGTTCCGGAGACCACAACACCGTGCCCTATCAGGCCGCTGCCCGCGCCGCTGCTTCCGTGGAAGAGCAGCCACGCCTCGGTACCCGGCCGAATGCTCCGGCTGGAACCAACTTCCCAGCGGTCAAGGATGCGTCCCGACCGAAGGACCTGTTCGACGGCGGCAGGGTAGTTCCAGCGGTTCCAGTGCCTGGCGCTCCAGACCAGGATTACCCCGGCCAGGTCCACTCCGTGCTCGATTCCTGCCATGCGCGGTCACTCCGCCGGTCCGCGGCGGGAGATGAGGACCGGGCCCCGTGCGTGGTGAAGGACCGCGTGCGCCGTTGAACCGATCGTCTCCCGAAGGAACCCGCGTCCCTGCGTTCCCACCACCAGCATCCTCGCCTGGGCAGAGGCTTTGAGGACGGCGTGCGGTATTGACGTATCAGCCAGAACCGCGCCGTCAACAGGAATACCGGGTGCCAGGGCCCGGGCGCGGGTCAGGGCGGCGCCTAGGACTTTTTCGGCTGCCTCATCCGCGGCAAGTGCGTTATACGGATCCGCCTGCCGGTGCCCGGCAGGCGTGTGCCGGACGTGGACCACCATGAGTCCTGCCCGTGACGCTGACGCCATGGCACAGGCATCTTCAAGCGCCGTGGGGGACCCTGATGCGTCGACGGCCACGACGACGGGCCCGGCAGGGTGGATATCGGAGCGGATGACGGCAACCGGGCAGCCGGCTGTGGCGGCCAGTTCGAGGCTCACCGATCCCACCAGCAGGCCAAGGAACCCGCCCAGGCCCCGGCTGCCTACGGCAACCATCCGCTGGCCGGCAGAAAGCTGGGCCAGGTGGGATGCGGGCAGCCCGTGCAACAGCGTCCCCTCAACGTCCAGCCCGGGTACGGCCGCCCTGGCTTTGTCTATTCCTTCCTCAAGGATTGCCTGTGAGGAGCGCTCGAGTCCGCTGTCAGCAATGCCGGGGACCGGGCCCAGATTCTTCGTCAACAGGGGCCAAATGGAGCAATGCACCACGTGCAGGGGGCAACCCCGCAGGTCCGCCTGGTGCGCTGCCCAGTGGACTGCTGCCACAGCTTCAGCCGACCCGTCATAGCCGGCAACGATGGCGCCGTTCTCCTGCATCGCTCCCTCATTCCTGGTCCGGGGACCTTAGGCACTGGAAGGGCCTCCGGGGAAGTTCCATCCTGATGTGGTGGGGCACTGCCTATCCCGCTTATCTAAGCAGGCACGGCAAGCCGGGGGAAGCAAGCATGTAGTCCTTCCACCACGGACACCAGGACGTTGGTTGCCGGTCTGGACGAGTCCCTGTCGGTGACGCCTCGGCCGTGACCAGGCCTTGGACGCGGAGGACCTGGGCCCTTTGGGGCTGGATCTACCGTCATGGCCGCCGGGCCTTCAGGCTGCACCGAGGGAACCCGGGGCGCCTACCGCTGGCGAGCGGACCTGCAGGCCCGGGCGTGCTGCGCCGGCGAGGACAAGGGTAGGAGCAAGATCGCGGATCAAACCGGTGCCGGCGCATTCACGGACATCCTTGATGGCAGCCGCAGCGCGGTACTTGTCCGCGTACTGTCCGGACACGGCCAGGACGCTGCCGTCCGGCGCCACAAGCCTGAACCTGATCCGCGAGTCCTCATCGGCAAACAGTTCGAACCTTCCAGCCATAAGTTTGCTCTCCCTCAAGCATTCTGTCTCCGGGCCACTCCGGAGTACGTGGGCACACCGGCATCCGGTGCGGCTGCCCGGACACAACACCCCAGCCATGGTGCATCTTCGGGCTTCCCTCAACCGTGCCAGAGGACGGGACCCCGTATTAGGGACTAAAGTCCCGCAGTGCCCATTCCCGGTGCCATTTACTGGGCACATGAGTGAGCGAAAAAACACATGGCACGTCCGGCATAAGGAGGACGTGCAATCCAAAGCTGAAATCGAACGGCTGATGGCAGTCAGCGACGAGCAAATGGAGCTGCTGAACGAGCTACTTACCATGCTGTTGCGGGCCGAAGCGCTCGCGGACTGGTCCGACGGCGGCCCCGCCCGTGACACGCCGCCGGGGACATAGGACACGGCTACTGCCGTTGGGCCCGGCTTGCGGCGGTCCCACCGGCTCAGACGGCCGCAGCATACGTCTCGCGCATCCACTCCTGCACCTCACCATCGAGGGCCCTGCTGTCCATGAGTTCCAGGTGGTGCGTTCAGACGCCGGGGGAAGGGTGGGCCACTTCCTTGAAGCGTGGGGATACGTCATGCCGCGGAAGGGGAATCGAAAGGACCAGTGGAATATTTGACGTGACATACCTGCCCGGCCGCCACAGGTAGGCGAAGCCGCGGCGCCGGCGGAATGAAATCTGGCTCTTGCTGACCCTCACATCCATCGGCCCGAGGCTGGACGGCATGCGTTCCGCCGCCTCATAGATTGCCTTGGCAGAGGGGGAGCCTTCCAGGAAGCGGGCAACCGTCCAGATATCGTCGCGGGGTTCCATTGCCTCACCCCTGCTGCTTTGGCCGTTATGCGGTTTATTTCTTGTGCTCGGATTTCCGCAGGTGCGTGATGATGGTGGCGCAGGGCGGCCGGGTCAGCACGGCATGGGCGGTGGATCCCAGAAGGAGCCGTCCGAAGCTGCCCCTGCCCCGGCTGCCCAGCACCAGGAGCCTGGCGTTTGAGCCGGCCTGAATCAGGGCATCCGCCGGTTCCAGAACGGTTTCCAGAACGCCATGCACCACGATGTCCGGGTACTGCTGCCTGAGCCCCGCCACAGTTTCGGACAGGACAACCTGTTCCTCCTCAAGGACATGGGCGGCGAACCTGCTGGAGGGGAGGCCTGCCTTGATCCAGCGGTTGGGGCCGGTGAAAGCGTAGAGGACTGTTAGTTCCTCGCCCAGCGCGTCCGCCTCGGCCGCGGCGAATGCCACCGCCTGGGTGGACTCCTGGGACCCGTCGACGCCGACCACGACGCCGCGTCCGTTGTCCTGCCCGGGACCAATTACCGCAACCGGCGACTCCGCCACGGCCGCGGCCTGCAGCGCCCTGTCCGTCACTGCGCCGTGTACGTGCCCGCTGGAACCCAGGACCAGCATCGACGCGTTTTTTGAGTAGTCGCCCAGGGATGAACCAATGGCCCCTTCGAGCAGTTCGAGTGAAACCTGCAGCCCCGGCTCCATTTCCTGGACGCGCTCCCCGACTTCCTTGAGCTGGTCACGGCCCGACTGGCGCAGGACGTCGACGTAGGGGAGGGCTTCCCCCACCATCCAACTGTCATCCAGGACATGCAGGAGAACCAAGGGAACTTTGTGCTTTTTCGCCCGAGCAGCCGCCCAAGCCACAGCAGCGTTGGAGGCCGAAGATTCAGTAATGCCGACGGCGATGGGCTTGCCTGTTTCCATGGCCGTAGCTTAGGTCCCGGAACCGTTCCGGGATAGGGAAGAAAGTCCCGCGGAATAAACCCGTCTATCAGCGCCTTCCGGCAGTGGCCCGACGGCCTGTTTCCGGCCGTTACCTGATCTTCTACACTGGTGCCATATTTCCCTTCCTGCCACGGGAGGGACAATTCTTCCCGGCGCGGCGCCGCACGCTCCACCGGTCTGTTGATGGGGACGATCTGCAATGAGGCAGGCTGTCACCAGGAGGTGTGGACATGAGCAGTGACCGGCCCTGGCAGTCCCCGATCAAGGAACGAGCGGAAGACCTTCTCCGCGAGTTCCTCGCCCGTGCAGATGAGCTGCTGGACACCCAGGAACGGATCAATAGCCTGCTCGGGGCGGTGGTGGCGCTCGCGGAGGACCTCAGCTTGGAAGCTGTGCTGGATCGCGTGGTCCAGTCCGCCTGCGTGCTGGTCGGCGCCAGGTACGGCGCACTGGGAGTCATCGGAGAAGACCGCAAGCTGAGCCACTTCATCACGGTGGGGATTGACGAGGAGGGCACCAGGTCCATCGGGGACCTGCCCACGGGCCACGGTGTCCTGGGGCTCCTGATCCGCGAGCCAACGCCGCTGCGGCTGCACGACCTGGGCCAGCATCCGATAGCATCCGGCTTTCCACCGAACCACCCTCCAATGAAGACTTTCCTGGGGGTCCCTGTACGGGTCAGGGACGAAGTTTTTGGAAACCTCTACCTCACGGAGAAGAACGGTGGCCAGGATTTCACACCTGAGGATGAAGACCTTGCGGTCGCTTTGGCAGCAGCCGCCGGTGTAGCGATCCAGAACGCACGCCTCTTCGAAGACAGCAAGCGCCGCCAGAAGTGGCTTGAAGCAGGAATGGAGCTCAGCACCCGCCTCATCATGACTTCCCACACGGCGGACGACGCAGCCCTGGAGCATGTCCTGGAAACCGCTTTGGAAGTTTCCGGTTCCTCCCTTGCGGTAGTCGCCGGCCCGGCTGGTGACGGTGTTCTAAGGTGCCGCGCTTCGCTTGGCACCCAGAGCCTCCAGGCGGGCCAGGAACTCAAGGCTTCCGAGATGGTTGCCAAAGTCCTCGAAACAGGTGAGTCGGCGGTGGCACGGGACCCCCAGGAGTTCTTTGGTGAGGAGGTCACGGAAAAGCTGGGACCCGTCCTCGTCTGCGCGCTTGGCCACAGAGGCAGCGCTAACGGCGCCCTGTTGCTTGCCCGTCCGAAGGGATCATCGGTGTACGCGCAGTCAGACATCGACTCGAGCGCCCTGTTCGGGAGCAGGATTGGCCTGGCACTCGACCTGGCACGGGTCAATGCCCTCCGCGAACAGAACCTGCTGTTCACTGACAGGGAACGCATCGCCCGGGACCTGCACGACCTCGTGATCCAGCGCCTTTTCGCGGCCGGCCTGAGCATCCAGAGCCTGCGGCGCTACACCCTCGATCCGGTGGCCAACGACCGCATTGCAGCGGTCACCTCCGAACTGGACGACACTATCCGGAAATTGCGGGACACCATTTACTCCCTCCGGACAGGCGAGGAGGAACGGGAGCCCCTGACCGGCCGGATCCTGCGGGTCGTTCGGGACAACTCTCGCAGCTACCCTGTAGACCCCACTGTGTCCCTCAACGGGCCGGTGGATTCGGTGCGGGAGGATCTGGCGGCGCATCTGCTGCCCGTCCTCACGGAGGGCCTGAGCAACGCGTTGAGGCACTCCGGGGCCGGCGCGATCAACGTTGCTGTGACCGTCACGGCGGACCAGGTCCAGCTTGTCATAAGCGACAACGGCCAGGGTTTCGAGGAGCCGGGAAAGACAAGCGGCCTGGCGAATATGCGGCACCGGGCCGAGCTGCTGGGCGGCACCTGTTCCATTGACAGTGCACCCGGCGAGGGCACCCGGGTAACGGTGTGTCTCCCGCAAATGACCGCACGTATGCCGCGGGATTAACGCTCAGGACGCGTCCGGTACGTTCCGGGTGACATAGACGGCCGCCTGGGTCCGCCGTTCAAAGCCCAGCTTCGCGAGGATCGAGGAGACGTAGTTCTTCACGGTCTTTTCCGCCAGGAACAGGTCATCGCCTATCTGCCGGTTCGTCAGGCCCTGGCCGATCAGGGCCAGGACTTTCTTCTCCTGCGCGCTGAGGGCCTCCAGCCGCGGGTCTGTCGGCGCATGGGACAGTCCTGCCATCACCCGCTGCTCCACCCCCGGTTCAAAGAGGAACTCACCTGCCGCAGCCCTGCGGATTCCGTTAAGGAGGTCATCACTCCTGATCTGCTTGAGGATGTAGCCCGATGCCCCGGCAAGGACCGCGCCCCGGAGTGCCTGCTCGTCGTCGTAGCTTGTCAGGATGAGGCAGCGCAGGCGGGGGTCGAGGGAACGCACGTCACGGCATACCTCGATGCCGGTGCCGTCCGGAAGGCGTCCGTCCAAAATTGCGATGTCCGGGTGCAGCGCGGGTATCCGGCGCGTGGCCTCGGCAGCCGAACCGCTTTCGCCGACCACAAGGAAACCCTCGCCTTCGAGCAGATCCTTGAGTCCCTGCCTGACGAGTTCGTGGTCATCGAGGATGAACACCCGAACCGGTCCTTGGGGCTCCGGACTGTTTCCCGGTCCTGTCTCTTCCCTTTGCACGCCGCACTCCCAAATTCTTCCGGCCCCCAGCCTGCACCTTTCGTGTGGGGCAGCCCTCCGGAAGGGGGCTGATCCCATTCTTTCCTGCTCCGTCATCCTCTGGAAGGGACCAAAGTCCGGTCTCATTCAGCGCCCTCTGACAATGCCGTACCCTGGCCAGTCCGGACGCATGGGCCACGTGGCCCGCGGTGACCTTCGGCCCTACCCCCGCAAGCCTGTCGTCGGCCACTCTGGGGGAGAGGCGTCACAAAGGATGGGAAGCTGATGACTGCAACCGAGGGGACCCCCAGGATTATTGCCGGAGTGGACGGATCCGAGGCCTCCGTGGAGGCGCTGCGCGTTGCGGCCACGCTGGCGGAACCGCTTGGTGCCACGGTGGAAGCGTGGGCATGCTGGGATGTCCCGGCCGGGTACGGGGTGTATCTGGCGGTAGGGATTGAAGGTTTCAAATACGCCGCCGAACAGGTGTTGCAGCAGGCCCTCACGGATGCCTTTGGTGACAAGCGGCCGGCCACTGTCCGGCCACGGCTGGTGCGTGGCAAACCCGGCCCCCTGCTGATTGACGGGAGCCGGAGCGCCTTGCTCCTCGTTGTCGGACGGCGCGGGCACGGCGGCTTCGTGCCTGGGTCGGTAAGCACCGCGTGTGTGAGCCATGCGCACTGTCCCGTCCTGGTTGTCCACGCCCCGGAGGCGGCGAGGGCTCAGGGGGCGGCAAAGCAAGCCGGGGCCGATGCCTCTCAGTGACGGCCGGCGTCGTGCCCGTGTCCGTGGCGGGCGGCCTCTCCCGTCAACTCGTGGAGTCCCTCCACCGCTTCGGCCAGCGACCGCCCGGATGATGCGGCGATGAAGGAGGGCGAAGATCCTACTGCGCAAGTAAAGCGTCGAGGGTGGCAAAGCCGTAACCTGCGGAGCTGATCCGGTCGATCACCTGCGGCAGGGCGTCGGCATCGAGGGTGCTGCCATCGTCCGGGTTGGAGCCGATGTGCATGAGGACAATTTCGCCCGGCTGCAGCGCAGCCATGACCCGGTCGGAGACAGTCTGGGCGCTGATGCCCCCGCTGGTCCCCTTCCAACCAAGTGTGTCCACCGACCATCGGACGGCGGTGTAGCCAAGGTCGTTGACCACGGCGATGGTCCGCCCATCCCGTTCCCCCAAAGGAAAGCGGAACAACGGCCTCGGGTCGGCGCCGGCGGCCAGGATGGCTTCCTCAGCCCCGCGGACCTGCTCCACGATCTGGGCATCGCTGAGCCCGGTAAAACCCGGGTGGGTCATGGAGTGGTTGCCCACGCGGTGCCCTGCTGAGACGATCTGCCGGACTCCGTCCGGATTGTTCGCGGCCCAGTTTCCGGTGAGGAAGAATGTTCCGGCCACTCCTTTGGCTGACAGCGTCGACAGGATCTTCGGCAGGCCTTCCGCGTTGGCGCCGGCGTCAAAGGTCAGCGCCACGACGCGACCGCCGCCGGGGATAGCTGTCAGGTCCTGGTTGCGCAGCCCGGCAGGCAACGGGTCCTGCGGCGGAACGGTGTCCGGGGCGGGTGGCGTAGTAGCGGGTACGGGAGGCACGGTGACCGGCGGCTGCACCGGAGTCTGTCCTGCCTCCGGGGTCTCGGTCCTGGTTGGCCCGGGGTGCGACGGCGTGGCAGACGGGCTGGACGGCGTGGGGAAGGCGGTGCCGCTGGCGGCCGCGCCCGTCGGTGACGGTCCGGCCGGGGGCTGGGGGCTCCCCGCGGGGCGCTGGAGCAGGACGGCCAGGACGACGGCGACGAGCACCAAGGCGGCCGCGATCCCGATGGCGGCCGCCCGCCGTCGTCCATTCCCCGGCAGCGGATCCGTCGGCCCGCTGCCGGTCGTATCCGGCCTGCTCACGGCAAACTCCTTTAGGAGTTGATTTGATCTGCCTCGGGCGTGTGGACCACCAACACCGGGCAATGGGCATGGGACACGAGGGCCGAACTGACGGATCCGAGCAGCATGCCCCCGAAACCTCCGTGGCCCCGCCGTCCAACCACCACCATGTCCGCGTCCCGGCTGGCTTCGATCAGGGACTCGCGCGGGTGCCCCCGGACCAGGCTCACAACGATGTTCGACGGCGTCTCCGGGCCGAATGCTGTTGTCACCGCCTCGTCAAGGATCTGCCCGGCGCGTTCTTGGAAGCCTTCGATGCCCATCATGACGTAGCCGGCGTACACCTGGGGATAGTCCCAGTAGGCAGTGGCGAGGACCTTGGCGCCCAGGGGCAGCGCCAGGCGCTGGGCCTGCCGGAGCGCCTCGACGGACGGCTCTGACCCGTCGACGCCCACGAGAATCCGGGCAAATGGTGTTTCCGCTGTGCTCATTTCAGCTCCTCAGGTGGCGGCGGTGGTCCCTCGTATTTTGTCGCGGCGGTTGCCGGAGGGGTAGGGCCGAAGGTCCGCATGGCGTCCACGGGTCCCTGGTCGAGCCGGAAGGGAGGGTATTCATCACGCATCAGGGCCGTGTAGGCCATGACGCGGTAGATCCAGCGGTTGATGCCGAGTATCAGGTCGAACAGCGGGCGCTGGTAGCGGCCGGTGAAGAGCAAGGCCACCACTGCCACCAGGACCAGGATTCCCAGCAGGGACAAGCCGGTACCCCGTTCATAGGTGGTTCCGAGGTCTTCGCTTTCTGCCTGCCAGGTCCAGGTGGTGCCGGCGAGGGCGGCAACGATCAGCAGGTGCGGAATGGACAGGAGCCACCACTTAACGAGCACGAGGCCGCGGGAGAGCCTTTCGGGGTAGTCCACCTCGAAGTCCGCCGGGTAGGCGGTGCGTGCCAGGGTAAAGGGCGGGTAGAGGTCGGTGCCTGCTGCGGCGTAGGCGTAGAACGCAACCCTCCAGTTCCAGCGCATGACGCCGACGTTGAAGTCGAACAGGGCCCGCGGGTAGCGGCCAGTGAACAGGATGGCGAACCCTGCCACGATGGTGGTCACGAGGAACGCGAACCACAGGAAGACCAGGACGATGAAGTGCGGAATGGCCAGGAACCACTTCACCAGCCACATGGCCCGTGACAAGGCGGGATCCAGCTCCCCCACCAGCCTCGCTGGGTACGGAGCCCGGTCGTCCGGTTCGCCATGGTGCACTGGCAGCTGCGGTCCGCGGGACTGTGAGCCGGCATGGCGCCCCAGTCCCACCGCTCCCAAAACCAGCAGGGGGATGCCGACGGCGAGCGCGACAGCGCCTGCCACCAGCAGGCCGCTGGCGGCAGGCCGGAACAGATCGGAGCGGAAACCTGCCTGCACGCGGGCATCGATGCCCGGGCCGGCGTCGGCATTCATGATGACGATCGCCCAGCTCCCGGCAGCCAAGTCCCAGGTCAGCTCCTGTTCACCGGAGCCTGCAACGGATGCGTTCCAGAATTGTTGCTCCCGGGGAGGTACCGGCGTGCCGGTGCCGGGAATGTCACGGTATTCAGCCCGGAAGGGCCGGCTGTCCACCTCAAGCAGCTCGGAATGGTGCACGCCGGACAGGTAGCGCTCTACATCTGCCTGGGGAGCAATCCCAATGAAGATCTCCTTGCTTGCATCAACGGATGTTGCACGCAGCCTAAGCGTGCCGACGTCGAAAGGCAGCCGGGGTGGAACGTCCTCGCCCAGGGCATCAAGCCCGGGCGAGGTGAGGGCATGGGAACCGACGGAGAGCCGTGCAGTGCCGGACGTGAGGTATCCGTCGCCTTGGACGGACCCCACCACCGAGGCCACTGCTCCTGCGGCCAAAATGGTGGCGCCGACGATCGAGACAAGGATGCCGAAAAACGAGAAGGATGACTGCACCGGTCTTCTTCATGGTGCTGTCCCCGCCACGGCAACCGGAACTTTTGCAGTAGCCGCAACCCGGAGTGCCCTGTCGGCCAGGACGCAACCAAGGTGTGTGCTTCCCGATCCCATAACCATCGTGGACGCCTTGCCCGAATACTTGGCGAGCGCGGCCGCCCAACGGTCATCAACGACGTGGAGGACCGCCAGCGGGACATCCGCCGCTTGGGCACGTCGGGCTGCCCACAGGACGGCTGCCCGGCTTTGCACCAAGTCGTTGATTTCGACGGCGACTAGTTCATGGATTGTCATGGCCGTGCTTCCTCGTGTTTTGCCGCGCTGGATACGGTCAACCCTTCCGCCCGGTGGCGGCGTTTTATAGGGCCAAAGGTCACACGGGGCAGAGGCTGCCAGTCGGGGGCATGGAAGGGACCCGGTGGGTACTTCCACCCCGGGAGGCCGCCGGGTACTCTGGGATGACCGTTAGGAAGTATGCGGCCCGGATGCATTGGGTGAATTACCCCAGCCCCTCGGAGGGATGCCTGGCAGGCGCTCGAACCCGCACCACCTCTCGGATCCACGTTTACGCTCAGGGCGCTTTAAGTGCCCGGGACCGGCATTCCTGCCCCGGAATCAAGTGCGCCCTTCCCGTCTGGCGTTTTCCCGTCCAAACGGCTCGCGGCTCCCTCAATTTTTCGACAACTCAAGAGGAGTCCCCATGGACCCTGGGACAGTTATGGCGCTTGTGGGCGGCTATATCGCTGCCGCAATCGGCGTATTCCTGCTGTACTCGCCGGTCCTCGTCCTGGTGGTAGGCCTGCTGTTGGTCGCAGGGCTGCTGCAGCTGCTGGCGTGGCCTTTCCTTGTCCTGTTCCGCAAATTGCGCAGGAAGCCGGAACCGCCCTCGGACGGATCCTGGCTGCTGCACTGATCCAGCAGGAGGAGCATCATGACGGCTCCACAGCCGGAAGTTGAAGCTTTCTTCGACCGGTATGCCGCCTCACTGTTGGCCCGTGACGAAACCGCGATGTCCCGGCTTTACGCCGTTCCCTCGCTCATCGTCTTTCCCGGCCAGCTGCTCGCCGTGACCGACGCCCGCCAGACTGAGCAGTTTTTTGCCTCTGCCTGGCCGCAGTACGAAGGCGTCAACCACATCGAGAAGCATGTGGCAGTGTTGGCCCAGGCGCCAGGGAGTGTCTGGGCCGATGTCACATGGTTCTCCGGCGGCAGGGCCCGTGAGCGGTTCTGCTACCAGCTCGTGGAGGGGGCCGGCGGCTACCAGGTGGCTGTGCTGACGCCCATGGCGGTGGACGACGGTCAGGCGGAACCTGCAGCTCCGAAAGCATAGGCCGGCAGCACAAGTGGTGGGAGCGGGCAGTGCGTGGTTCACATCCCGGCCTTTTCGTCAGTATGCTTACTATTGTTCGCCGGAGTTCAAGAGAAAGGCATCACCATGACTGAACAGAACCTCCCCGATGACAACCTTGAGGTGGTTGAGGAGAACGATGTGCTCCTTGATGAGACTCCCGGCGCCGCCGCGTCCCTGGAACTGGATCCCGTCAAGGGTCCGGACAGCTACCCCGGCGCGGCGGAGGACAACCCGGACCGCTGGCAGGAGGATCCGCTTCTCCAGGGAGAGGCTGTTTCGGGTGAAGAGGAGGATTTCCTGAGTGATCAGACGCTGCGCGACGAGACGGCGGAAGCCAGGTACAACGCTGGGGATGAGCAGGTGCCGCCGGATGCGCCCACCCTCGGTGAAGCCGTGGCGGACGTGGACTTCGGTGAGAACCCGACGGGCCTCGAAGCTGAAGCAAGTGACGACACCGAGAACTTCGGTGGGTCGCCGCTCAGCGAATTCGACCCCGAGGACCTGGAGCGCTGACATCTAGGATGGGCCTTGGACCCTAGCCGAAAACGGAATCACGACTAGACTAATAAGTAGGCTGATGAATATCAGTTGGTAGATCAGGACTAAGGGAGTTTCACATGAACTTGGGAAGCATGATCAGGAATGCCGCTGGACGATTCTCAGGCAGGACCGGAACCAGTGGAACAGCCCGCGGTACCGGGATGAATGCCGCCAGGCGGACGCCCCATGCAACGGGCGGCAGGACCGGCGGCATGGCCCACAAGATTATGGGAATGCTCAGGCGGCACTAAAACCACCAAACCAGGAAGCAGGTCCCGGATACGTCCGGAACCTGCTTTTTGGTCCTTTCAGACATGCGTGAACTCGTCATCCTCGGCACCGCATCCCAGGTCCCCACCCGCGCCAGGAACCACAATGGATACTTGCTGCGCTGGGACGGCGAGGGGCTGCTCTTCGATCCGGGCGAAGGAACGCAGCGGCAAATGATCCACGCGGGTGTCCCGGCTACCCAGATCACCAGGATCTGCCTCACTCACGTCCATGGCGACCACTGCTACGGTCTTCCCGGCGTACTGTCCAGGATGGCCCTCGACGGTTTGGGGCACCCCGTTCACCTTCACTATCCGCGTGCCGGCGAGGACGTGGTCCGTGCCCTGGTCTCCGTGAGTTCGCCCGGCATCGACCTGCGCCTGCACCCCCATGGGGGAGCGGGGATCATCGCTGACGGACTGGAGATCCGGCCGGTGAAGCACCGCATCGATACCTACGGCTACAGGCTGGTGGAACCGGACGGCAGGACCCTGCTGCCAGACCGCCTGGCGGCAGCGGGCATCGCGGGCCCCGACGTCGGGCGCCTCCAGCGTGAAGGAACCCTCAACGGCGTCAGTCTCGAGGCCGTCAGCATCCATCGGCCCGGCCAGCGCTTCGCCTTCGTCATGGACACCGCGCCCTGCGAAGGTGCTGAGGAACTGGCCGACGGCGCCGACCTCCTGGTTGCCGAGTCAACCTTCAGCGATGACGACGCCGGCCTGGCGCAGCAATACCGCCACCTCACCGCCGGGCAGGCAGGGGAGCTGGCGTCGCGCGCCGGTGTCCGCACTCTGGTACTGACGCATTTCTCGTCCCGCTACGGCGACGACGCCACAGTGCTTGCCGCGCAGGCATCCGCACGCGCGGGCACGTCTGCCGTCACGGCCGCCGCGGACCTGCAGCGGATTCCCTTTCCGCAGCGGCGCAGCCCCGTGTCGACCTGGCACGCATCTTCCAGTCCCACCACCTGATCCGGCAAGGAGGCCGACAATGAGCGCCACATCCGAGGAAGTCCAGGGCGTTACTCCGCAGGGCAGGGAGCCCGAGCTGAAACGGGTCCTTGGCCCCAAGCTCCTCCTGCTCTTCATCGTGGGGGACATCCTTGGCGCCGGCGTCTACGCCGTGACGGGCACCATGGCCGGGACGGTGGGCGGGATTGTCTGGCTGCCGTTCCTCCTGGCCTTCGTGGTGGCGACGCTGACGGCCTTTTCCTACCTGGAGCTGGTCACCCAGTATCCCCAGGCGGCAGGCGCCGCCTTGTACACGCACAAGGCGTTCGGCATCCACTTCGTCACGTTCCTGGTGGCATTCGCGGTGGTCTGCTCGGGCATCACCAGCGCCTCAACCTCGGCCAATGTCCTGGCACAGAATTTCTTCGGCGGGCTGGAGGTCAACGGGGTCATGGGTGATCCCGGCCAGGGCGTGATCACCGCCGTCGCCCTGGCATTCATGCTCCTGCTGGCCGCCATCAACCTGCGGGGTGTGGGGGAGAGCGTCAAGTTCAACGTGGTGCTCACCGTGGTGGAAATGGTGGCGCTGTGCATCGTGATCGGCGTCGGGTTCTTCGTCATGGCCCAGGGCACAGGCAACCCCGGCGAGATCTTCGTCTTCAGCGACTACCAGGACAAGGGCCTGTTCCTCGCCGTCACCGCCGCCACCTCCATCGCCTTCTTCGCCATGGTGGGCTTTGAGGACTCGGTGAACATGGTGGAGGAAACGCGCAATCCCGAGAAGATCTTCCCCCGGACCATGCTGACCGGTCTCGGCATCGCCGTGCTCCTTTACATGCTGGTTGCAGTGTCCGTGGTCAGCGTGCTCACACCCACAGAACTGGAGGGAATCCGCGAAGCCGAAGGCGCGGCACTGCTCGAAGTGGTGCATAAGGGTTCGCCGGACTTTCCCATCGACAGGGTCTTCCCGTTCCTGGCCGTCTTCGCCGTGGCCAATACTGCGTTGATCAACATGCTCATGGCCAGCCGGCTGATCTACGGCATGGCCCGCCAGCAGGTCCTGCCGCGCCCCCTGGGCAAGGTCCTGCCGGTCCGCCGCACCCCGTGGGCGGGCATCGCCTTCTCCACGGTCCTGGCGCTGGGGCTCATCCTCTATGTGGCCAGCGATCCGGAAAGCAACATCGTCGCCAACCTTTCCGGCACAACGGCATTCCTGCTGCTGTGCGTCTTCACCGTGGTGAACGTGGCATGCCTGGTGCTGCGCCGGAAGCGGGATCCGAACCGTAAGGTCTTTTTCACCTCGCCCGGCCCACTGCCCCTGGTGGCAGCCATCCTGTGTGCTTTCCTTGCCGGCCCATGGGTGGGACGCAACGTGATCCAGTACGAGATAGCCGGCGGGCTGATGGCAATCGGCGTGATCCTGTGGCTTGTCACCTGGCTGATCAACCGACGGACCAACCGCGGGGATAGGGTTAACCCATGACTACCGCTGCAGAATCAACGGTCATCCTCGAAAGCCGTTTCGCCAGCGAACTGGCAGACATGGCTGTTCCCTGGCAGGCGGAGGAAGCTCCGGAGCCCCGGCTCCTGGTCTTCAACGACGCCCTCGCGGAAGAGCTCGGGCTTGATGCCCGCTACCTGCGCAGCGCGGAGGGGGTGCGGTTGCTGCTGGGCAACCACGTGCCGGAGGGGGCAGCGCCGGTGGCCCAGGCCTACGCCGGGCACCAGTTCGGCGGATACTCACCCCTCTTGGGGGACGGGCGGGCCCTCCTGCTTGGCGAGATCCTGGACGCCAACGGCCGCCTGCGCGATATCCACCTCAAAGGCTCGGGCCGCACACCATTTGCGCGGGCAGGTGACGGGCGTGCCGTCGTCGGGCCCATGCTCCGGGAATACCTCGTCAGTGAGGCAATGCACGCGCTGGGGATTCCCACCACCAGGTCTCTCGCCGTCGTCGGCACCGGACGCCTGGTGCGCCGGGACGAGATGCTGCCCGGGGCAGTCCTGGCTCGGGTGGCCAGCAGCCACCTGCGGGTGGGGAGTTTCCAGTATGCGCGGGCCACGGACAACCTGGAGCTGCTGCGCCGCCTGGCGGACCACGCCATCAGCCGGCATTACCCCGCCGCCGCGGAAGCTGAGAATCCGTACCTTGCGCTTTTCCGGGCGGTGGTGTCGGCCCAGGCCGCGCTGGTGGCGCAATGGATGCTGGTGGGATTCGTCCACGGCGTGATGAACACGGACAACATGACCATTTCCGGCGAGACCATCGACTATGGGCCCTGTGCGTTCATGGACGACTTCAATCCCGCCGCCGTCTACAGTTCCATCGATGTGGGCGGGCGGTACGCCTACGCCAACCAGCCTGTTATTGCCGAATGGAACCTGGCGCGCCTCGCCGAGTCGATCCTTCCGCTGATCAACGAGGACCAGGAGCAGGCCGTCGCTCCCGCCGTGGAGGCGCTGGGCGAATTCCGCAGGCAGTACAGCGATGCTTGGTTCGACGGGATGAGGACCAAGCTGGGCCTGCCCGCCAGCCCCGCCGGAAGCCCTGAGGCCGAAGCGGCATCCGAACTGGTGGACGGGGTGGTTGCGATCCTGAAGGACGGCCCGGTGGACTACACGCGGTTCTTCCGCAACCTGGGCGAAGCAGCGCGCGGAAATGAAAGGCCTGTCCGGGGCATGGTCATGGACCTGGCAGCATTCGACGCCTGGGCCGGGCGCTGGCGGTCCATGAAGCCGGATGCGGACCGGATGGACCGGGTGAATCCCGTGTACATTCCGCGCAACCATCTGGTGGAAGAGGCGCTCGCTGCGGCCACCGGCGGCGACCTGGAGCCGCTTACCAGGCTCCTTGAAGCAGTGGGCTCCCCTTACGAAGAGCGACCCGGGCTGGAACGCTACGCCGAAGGCGCGCCGGAAGATTTCGGCAAGTACATGACGTTCTGCGGCACGTGACAGGCTGCGCCGCAAAGTGGCGGGGGGTCCCGGTGGCAACACGTTAACACGGCAAGGGCGGCAGCCGGGGTCTTCCCGGCTGCCGCCCTTATGTGCGCAGCTCTTGGTGCGGCTGCTTCAGTTGCGCGGGGTAACTACGCTACCCGGACGAAGGAAGCTCCGCCGAGCCAGCTGATGGAGTGGACTTCGGTCTTGTAGCCGTCCACGCCGCCGCTGACAACCTGGCCGTCGCCGGCGTACACGCCCACGTGGCCTGCAGTGATCACCAGGTCGCCGGGGGCGGGGGTGCCCACGGTGGTGCCGTACTGGTAGAACTGGCCGGGAGCCAGGTCACCGACGGACTTGCCGACGGAGCGGAGGGCCTTCTCCACCATGGCGGTGCAGTCCTGCTGCACGCCCAACTGGCCGTAGGCGGAAGCCAGGATGGCTGCACCCGTGCCGGTGCCGGTCGCGGCAGGTGCGGGGGCCGGGGCCGGAGCCGGGGCAACGGCCGCGGAGGCATAGTTCATGGTGGAGCCGGTGTTCGCCAGGGCAGGTGCGGCCTGGGCAGGAGCAGCGGCAGGTGCCACGTAGCCGGCGCCCGGAATGGTGATCTGGTCACCGGGGTAGATGATGGTGGAGATGTCCAGGCCGTTGGCGGCCAGCACATCGTTCAGGCTGACGCCGTGAGCGGCCGAGATGGCGCCCAGGGTGTCTCCGGAAACCACGGTGTAGACGTTGCCGGCGGCAGGGGCTGCGGCAGCGGGGGCAGCCACTGCGGCTGCCGGAGCGCTGGACGCCTGGACGCTAGCGGTTTCGGTGGTATCCGGGCCGGTCACGCCTGCATGGGCGGGAGCTCCAACACCGAACGCAATGCCGGACGCAGCGGCAACTGCGAGCATCGGACGGCTGAGCGTCCGTGCCTGGGACTTTGCGGAAGCAGCCAAGCCCTGGAGCGCGATTGAGCGGGCCGGAGTTGCGCGGTGACGGGCGGTAGGGAAATTTTTTGACACGTGTGATCGCCTCTCCCATGCCTGCGGGGTGAGCTGTCGGGTTCGGGTTGGAGATACCCGGCCGAAGGCAACCGCCCACAATGGACGGAGGCGCTATCGACTTAACCCCAAGGCCGTAACGGCCGTGGAAACTTGGTTCCCCCGTCCCTGCCAGCTGGAAAGCGATTGAATCCCGGGTCAGTGGCAGGGCTCGGCATACTGATGGGAATGTCCCGATTGGGAGGGACACCTGAAGACCATAACCCGGCCCCGGAGCAATTGTCACGTTTGGGTAACATACGAGGCGCTTCTATCAAATTAAGCAAACGTCTGGAGGTACTAGCACACCTTTCTGACCTCGCGTGATATTTTGCGGCTGGCGTCGCCTGTTATTTATGTCACAAACTTATTAAGGTAGCGGCGGGAGGTCGCCCAACCCTCAACCTAGTGTTGAAACCCGCTAAGCTTCGGAGCTATGCGCCTGATCGGAAGCATGTTCAAGCCCCCGCTGCTGGGAGGGCTGCTGGCACTTGCCCTGGCCGGCCCCGCTGCCCTGCCTCCGGCGGCCGCGGATGAGACTCCGCCGGGCGGGTACCCATCGTGGGAAGACGTTCAGAAGGCGCAGCAGTCTGAAGCCGGGAAGGCGGCCGAGATCGAGAACATCACAGGCCTGCTTCAAGGCCTGCGGTCCGAGTCCGAAGCGCTCGGGACGGCCGCCGTGGCATCCGCAGCCGACTATGCACTGGCGGATGCCGCCCTGCAGTCCGCAACGGCCAGGGTGGATGCCCTTGCAGGCCAGGCTGCCCAGGCGGACGCGGAGTTGCAGCGGCATCAACAGGCCGTTGGTGCGCTGGCCGCCAGATCGTACAAGACCGGCGGAACCACCATGGGATTCTTTGTGGCACTGGAAGCTTTGGAGAACAACAGCATCCACGGGCTCAACGTCGTTGAGGTGGTGGGAGCCAAGACCGCGGATTTGGTCAGCCGGGCGGAGGCCGCCGGCAAAGCCACCGCTGCGCTGGCGGAGCAGGAAAAGACCGCCAGGGCGGAGCGCGAACGCCTGTCCGGGGAGGCGAAGGCCAAGCTGGACACTGCCCGTTCCGCCCAGGACGCGGTGGCCCGGCAGGTCGCCGAAGAGCAGCGGCGCAGCGGAGAGTTGACCGCGCAGCTGGCGTCCCTCAAGGGCACGACGGCGGCGCTCGAGGGCGAATACCGGCAAGGCCAGGCGGCGCTTGCAGCCTATGAGGCGGCGCAGGCTGCCAAGCGAGCGGCTGCCGAGGAGCAGGCCCGCCGGCAGGCAGCTGCAGATGCTGCCCTTGCCGGTGCTCAAAGACCTCCCGCTCCGGCAAACCCGGTCCCGGCAGCGCCGGTGCCAGCGAATCCCGCGCCGCTAAATCCGGCCCCGGTAAATCCTGCTCCCGTGAACCCGGCCCCGGCGAACCCCGCCCCCGTTGCCCCGGCGCCTGCAATCCCCGGCCCGCCCGCCGTCGTCGTGCCCTCCGTTCCAGGCGGCGCAGTCAACGATCCCGCTGCGGCCAAGAGCTACGCCTCCGGCCGCCTTGCAGCCTACGGCTGGGGCCAGGACCAGTTCCTGTGCCTCGCCCAACTCTGGACCAAGGAATCCAACTGGCTGACCACCGCCACCAACCCCTACTCCGGGGCCTATGGGATTCCGCAGGCCCTGCCGCCCGGCAAGCTGGGAAGCGCCGGCAGCGACTGGCTTACCAGCTACCGTACGCAGATTGAGTGGGGGCTCGGGTATATCCGGGACCGCTACCGTACACCCTGCGCGGCGTGGGACCACTCCGTAGCCAGGAACTGGTACTGAGAGGCGCGCTAGGCTTTCTCCATGCCAGATTTTGAGCGGTTCCGGGTGCTGCTCGAGGAGGAGCGGAAGCGGAAGGCTGCACTGCTTCCGGACCTTCGCGCGGACATCGCCTCGGCCAGTTCGGCACGGCTCAATTCAAACGTCGATGACGAACACGATCCCGAGGGCGCCACGATCGCTTTCGAGCTGTCCCAGGCGGCCGCACTCCTGAAGCAGAGCGCCGCCGGCCTGGACCAGGTGGAGGCCGCCCTCGCCCGGCTGGACGCCGGAACCTATGGCACCTGCGCCGTCTGCGGCGAAGCCATTGCCGAGGGCAGGCTGGAAGCCCGGCCATGGACCGCGTTCTGCATCAACCACGCCGCGGCAGGCCGGCAGTGACAGCGGGGCCGGACATCGTTGCCGCGGCGGCGGAATTCATCGACCGTACGCTGCAGAACGAGGGCTCCTGGTACCGCGCGGACGACGTCGCCACCCGGCTGGGCGGGGTCCTCGCCTCCTACGGAGCCTCCGTGGGCGCTGTCCGGGGAACCGTCCGTGATGCGCTGCGGAAATTCAAAGCCCTGGACCACGATGCCACGGTCCAGCTGGCCTCAGTCCTCTGGGGCCGGCCCAACCCTGGCGCAAGGCCGGTCTTCGAGCGGCGGCTGGCTGCCGTGGTGCTGCTCCAAGCCAAGGCCGGATGGCTCCGCCACTCGGACCTGACCCGGATCGAAGGGTTCCTCCGCTCCGCTTCCACAGCGGAACTGGAAGGCCCCCTCGTGGCCGATGTGGTGGCGCCGCTGCTTGCCGGGCTGCCGGAGCGCGACAGGCAGCGCGCCGATGTGGTGCTGGCGCGGTGGGCCCAGGACCCGCACACCAGCCTGCGCCAGGCTGCAGCAGTACTTGGGCAGCCGCCAGGCGCCGGCTTCCCGCCCGGTCCCAACACCCCCCGACAAGGAGACATCCATGAACGATCCCTATGACCTTGAACGCTTCGTCGCTGCACAGGACAGCGGCGGGACATATGAGCAGGCCTTGTCCGAATTGCAGCTGGGCAGCAAGAGCGGCCACTGGATGTGGTTCGTCTTTCCGCAGATCGCCGGGCTGGGGCAGAGCGCCACCTCGCGGAAGTATGCCATCAGGTCACTGGACGAGGCCCGGGGATACCTTGAGCACGACGTGCTGGGTCCGCGCCTGCTGGAGTGCGCACAGGCCCTGACCAACCACGCCGGGCGCACGGCCGAGGATATTCTGGGCGGCATTGACGCCCGCAAGCTGCAGTCGTCCATGACGCTGTTCCTCCGCGCGGCGCCCGGCGAAACGGTGTTCAAGACCGTTCTTGCACAGTTCTTCGACGGCCAGCCCGACGAAGCCACCGATGAACTGCTCGCCGGGCAGGACCAGGCATAAGAACTACGGGGTGGGGCTGCCGCCGTTGACGTTCAGCGTCTCGCCCAGCACAAAACTGGACTCGGGCGAGGCCAGGAAAACATACGCCGGCGCGAGTTCTGCGGGCTGGCCGGCGCGGCCCAGCGGAGTGGACTGCCCGAACTCCGGCAGCTCCTCCTTGGGCTGGCCGCTGCTGACCTGCAACGGAGTCCAGATGGGTCCCGGCGCCACGGCATTGACACGGATCCCCTTGGGAGCGAGCTGCTGGGCCAGGCCTTTGGTGAAGTTGTTGATGCTGGCTTTGGTGGTGGCGTAGTCCACCAGCGTCGGGGAGGGGTTGTAGGCCTGCACCGAGGTGGTGTTGATGATGGTGGACCCCGCGGGCATGTGCGGAAGGGCTGCCTTGGTCAGCCAGAACATGGCGTAGACATTGGTCTTCAGCGTGTGGTCAAACTGCTCGTCCGTGATGTCCGCGAGGTCCTCCTGGGCCACCTGCTTTCCGGCGTTGTTGACCAGGATGTCCACACCACCCAGGACGGCCACCGCGGTATCCACCACGTCACGGCAGACAGACGGGTCCTTGAGGTCCCCGGGAACCTTCACGGCTTTGCGTCCCGCGGCTTCGATAATGCCCGCAATCCTGGCAGCGTCCTCCTCCTCCTGCGGCAGGTACGACATGACGACGTCGGCCCCCTCCCTGGCGAACGCGATGGCCGCGGCGGCACCGATACCCGAATCCGCACCGGTGACGATTGCCTTCCGGCCTTCCAGCCGTCCCGTGCCGCGGTAAGTTTCCTCACCGAGGTCCGCCTTGGGCGTCAGCTCCGCGTCCAGTCCCGGCTCGGGCTGGTGCTGCTCCGGCGGGGAAATGTGCTCGTAGGCGGTGACCGGATTCCGGAAAGTGTACTGGTCTGTCATGGCGGTCCTCCTGCTGGGTGGATTCCAAGAAGCTAAGTATGCTTACCGTCCCAGCCTAGGCAACCGGCGGCCACCTGCCAACCCGGAACTACTCCCGCGCCACCTCCACCAGGCGCACCTCCGCCAGCCGGCCGCCGTCGACCTTTGCTGTCATGTATGTGCAGGCGGGCTGGCGCCGGCGGTCCGTGGGCGAGCCGGGGTTGAGCAGCCGCAGGCCTGCCGGGGACGTGGTGTCCCAGGGGATGTGGCTGTGCCCGAAGACCAGGACGTCCGTGTCCGGATAGAGCGCCTCGCACCGCAGCTCCCGCCCCTTGGCCTGCCCGGTCTCATGGACCATGGCAAACCGGATGCCGTCCAGGGTGATGTGCGCGGTTTCAGGGAGGCGGGCGCGCAGGTCCGGCCCGTCATTGTTCCCGTAGACGCCCACCAGGTACCGGCTGCGTTCCTGGAATTTGTCCAGGACCCCGGCCTGCACCCAGTCACCGGCGTGGAAGACCACGTCTGCGCTTTCGACGGCGGCCCACACCGGGGCGGGCAGGTCTCTGGCCCGCTTGGGGATGTGGGTATCGGCAACCAGGACGATGTTCAGCGGCATAGGGAAATCCTGCCACGCTGGGCCTGTTCCGGTTCCCGTGAGAGTCGTAATCTGGGGGCTGGGAGGTGATTGCCATGGAGGCAGCGCAGGGCGACCGCATTATCGTCCACGGCCGGCATGTTGGATCCACGGACCGCCACGGGGTGATCCTGGAAGTGCGGGGACAGGACGGAACCCCGCCTTACCTGGTCCGCTTTGATGACGGGCACGAAACCATCATGTATCCCGGCGGTGATTTCGCCGTCGAACGCCCGCACGGCAACTGACGCCCGGCGTGTGCTGGGCCCGGGCATGATGTACCTGTCAGACTGGGCTGATGGATCATTCTCTGGCTTCCGCAGCGTCCACCACCCCGCCCCTCCGCACCGGTCCCCGGGATCCGGGCGACGCCTGGGTGGAGGGGGACCGCGGACGCTTTTGGGGGCGTTTCGGTGCGGCCGGCCTTCTTGCGTTCGATCCGCCCAGGGGGGTGCTGCTGCAGCACCGCGCGGTCTGGAGCCATAACGGCGGAACGTGGGGGTTGCCGGGTGGAGCGCTCCACCAGGGCGAGGAGCCCGTGGCCGGCGCGCTGCGGGAAGCCCAGGAGGAGGCGGCGGTTCCGCCGGAGGGTGTGGACGTGCTGTTCACTTCCCTCCTGGACCTGGGCTACTGGTCCTACACCACGGTGGTGGTGCTGGTGCGGGAGCCGTTCGACCCGGTGATCAGCGATCCCGAGAGCATCGAACTGCTGTGGGTCCCCCTTGACGAGGTGGAGCGGAAGGAACTGCACCCCGGCTTCGCTGCCGCCTGGCCGGACCTGAGGCGACGGCTTGCTGGCGCCGGCCCGTATCCCGGCGGCGCTTCCTAGTAGTCCGGACCGTATTCCGCCGTGACCAGGATGGGCAGGTGGTCCGAGTTGCCGCGCGGCAGCGTCTCTACGTTCTGGATGTCCAGGCCCAGGGACGTGGCAAAGTCGAAGTGGCCCTTGAATACCTTGTACCTGGTGTAGGTGCGCCGGTTGCTGAGGGAGAGGGCATACCCGGAGTTCTTCATGTGGATGTCCAGGTTCTTGGTGAAGAACGGGTAGTTGAAATCGCCCACCATCAGCGTCATCAGGCCTTTTCCCATGCTGAGCAGTTCGGCATGGGCAGCGTGGATCTGCTTGCGCCGGAGCGAATTGGAGGCGGTCAGCGGCGCCGCGTGGAACGAGCCGATCACCAGTTCATGCTGGGTGTCGTTGTCCATCACGCGCACCCCAATCAGCCGTTCGTGCGCCGGAGCCAGGACCCTGTCGTGCATCGACTTCTTCAGGGCGAAGGATTGGGTGTCCAGTGCGGTGAAGCGGCTGGTGCGGTAGTAGACGGCGAGGCCCAAGCGGTTTCCCTTCGTGACATGCGCCAGATGCAGCGGCCCCAGGGTTTCGGGGAGGTCCGTGGCATCCACCTCCTGGAGGCAGAGGGCATCGACGTCATGGTTCCTGGCCAGGGCAAGAAGCTCGCCGCTGGCTTTGTGTTTGCGGAGGTTGTAGCTGATGACGCGCATGGAATACCTCTTTTCGAGGTCGCTGACAGGACCAGTTCCTGAGTCTAGTCCGCTGGCATCATCCAGTCTCAAACATTTCGCTGGCCCAGCATTTCGCGCCGGACCGCTGCTGCCGTTCCGGCGCGAGCGGTTAGAGTTAGTGGCAATTCACTGAAGTTCTCTGCGAAAGGCCAGCGTTGACTGAAGAGTTCCAAGAGCTTGCTGAAGGCAACGCCTACTACCAGGTCCTGGGCGGCGGCCACTTCCGCTCCACCATCCATGCGCAGGGGGCCTGGAACGCCCACGAACAACACATGGCGCCTGCCTCCGGCCTGCTGGCCGAAGCCCTTGAACGCCACCAGCCGCGGGCGGACATGCGGATGGCCCGGCTCAGCTACGAGATCCTGGGACTGATCCCGGGCGGGGAATTCCAGATCGAGACCTCTACGCTGAGGCCAGGGAAGACCATCGAACTGCTGCAGGCAGAGTTGGTGGCTGCGGGCCGGACAGCAATCCGGGCAACCGCGTGGCGGATGATCACCAGCGACACTGCTGCCGTCGCCGCCGTCGAGGATGCGGCCATTCCGGGCCCGGACGACTGCAAGCCCTACGACGGTTCGGCTGTCTGGCCCGGCGGCTACATCCGGTCCCTCGAGATGCGCGTTGCCGAAGGGCACCGGCCGGGCGCCGGCAAGGTGTGGCTCCGCACCGACCACCCGCTGACGGACCGGGAGGACAGTACCGATCTGGCCCGCCTGATGGGCCTGGTGGACACCGCCAACGGGATCGCCGCCCGGGTGCCTCCCGGCAAGGACAGCTACGCCTTCCCCAACCTGGACCTGCAGATCCACATGTACCGGCGGCCCGAAGGGGAGTGGCTGGGGCTGGACAACGCGGTGTCCTTCGGCGGGGACGGGATCGGCCTGACGTCCACGGTCCTGCATGACCGGCAGGGCCCCTTCGGGCGGGCCGAACAGATTTTGACACTGCGCCGTACCTGACCGGCTGCCGATCCGTGGGACTTGGTGGTGGCCGGATTGCTGCCCGGATTGCTGCCGGGCCTGTGGGCGGACGCCGTGGCCTTTAAACGTCGTGGGTGGGCGACGGCGTAACCTAGGGTTGGCCTGTCCGCCGGCAGTTCAACCAGGAACTGCGAGATGACCATAAGGGAGCCCGGCACCATGCACCACCCCGTTCAGGAAACGCGCACGCTGACTGTGGTGCGGCAGGAAGTTTCGCTGGGAGCGGGGCGGGACCTGGAATTCGGGCTGGAGCTCCTGGCACAGGCCAGGTCGGGGCAGATCGGCCCCACCCTTCGGCTCTACCGTCCCGCCCCCACCGTGGCGTTCGGACAGCGGGACACCCGCCTGCCGGGGTTTGAAGCAGCGGCCCGTGCCTGCCGTGACAACGGCTTTGAACCGCTGGTCCGCAGGGCCGGCGGACGCGCCGCTGCCTATCACCAGGGGACGCTGGTGGTGGACCACATTGAGCCGGACGCGGATGCGATCGCCGGCTCCAAAACCCGCTTCGGGTACTTCGGGGAGTTGTTCGCCCAGGCACTGCAGGTGGTCGGCGTCCACGCCGCCGTGGGGGAAATACCGGGGGAGTACTGCCCGGGCGAGTTCAGCGTCCACGGAACACACCCGGACGATTCCTCACACCGGATCAAGCTCGTGGGCACGGCCCAGCGGGTCGTGGCGGGCGGCTGGCTGTTCAGCTCCGTGATCGTCGTGGAAAACTCTGCCCCGATCCGGAAAGTCCTGACGGACAGCTACGCCGCCCTGGGGCTTGAATGGGATCCTGCCACTGCGGGCGCCGTCGAAGACCTGGTGCCCGGTGCCACCGTCCAGGCCGTTGAGGACGCGCTGCTGCAAGCGTATGCGGGCCATGCCGCCCTGGAGTCTGCTTCCTTCAGCAGCCTGGGGGCATGACCCGCATCGCGAAAGTGTTTACGGCCGGCCGTGCTTATGCCGCCAGGCGCGCCTTCACCTCGGCTGCTGACGGGTTGGTCGCTGCCGAACCGTCCGGGAACAGGACGGTGGGAACGGTGCGGTTGCCGCCGTTCAGCTGCTCCACGAGTTCGGCGGTGCCATCCACTTCCTCGATGTTGATCTCCGTGTAGCCGATGCCCTGCGCATCCAGCTGCTTCTTCAGCCGGTTGCAGTAACCGCACCAGGTGGTGGAGAACATGGTGATGGTGCCGGATTCGGGAGTGAAATCCACAGGGGTCTCCTCTGTGTCGATGTAGGGTTCCGTTCCTGTCAACGGTAGCGTGCCTCCCCCTATTCCCGTGCGCCCGCGGCTTCCCGGACGGCCCGGATGACAGCAGATGTCGCCGATGGCATGCTGGAGCCATGTGTGGACGCTATGTGATGGCACGTGCTGTGGGGGACCTCCTGGCGGAATTCGACGCCGAGCTGGAGGACGAGGTGAGCATTCCGCCGTCGTGGAATGTGGCGCCCACTGACGACGTCCCCATCGTCCTGGAACGGCTGGTGGATGACGGGCCGGAGCGCAGGCAGGTCCGGCAGCTGCATGTGGCCCGTTGGGGGCTCGTCCCTTCCTGGGCGAAGGATCCGGGCATCGGTTCCCGGATGATCAATGCCAGAAGCGAATCCGTGCTGGAGAAGCCGGCGTTCCGTAAGGCTGTCCAGTCGCGGCGCTGTGCAGTCCCGGCGGACGGTTACTACGAATGGAAGCAGGGCCCGGGGAAGACCAAGCAGCCCTACTACGTGCATCCCGGGGAAAACGGGGGCCTGGTCTTTGCCGGCCTTTACGAATGGTGGAGGGACCCCTCCGTGCCGGCCGGCGAGCCCGGGCAGTGGATGCTTTCCACCTCCATCCTGACAACGGACACACCGCCCCCGGGATCAGAATCGACAGTGTTCGGGAAGCTCACTGCCCTGCATGACCGGGTTCCGCTGCCCATGGACAAGGCCACCATGCGGGCCTGGCTGGACCCGGAAGCTGATGATGCCGCCGGCTTGGTGGACCTCGTGCGGTCCGGCGTCAAGGACGTTGCTGCGGACTGGCGCGTGGAGTCGGTGGGCAAGGAAGTGGGCAACGTGCGCAACAACGGTCCGGAACTGATCAGGCCCGTGGAGGCGCTGTTCTAGGAGTCCCCGCCCCGGCGGCGTTGACTTAGACGGTGACTGAACCGTCGTCGTCCACAGCCCAGGTGGGGTTGTACGCCACTTCCCAGCGGAAACCGTCCGGGTCCGCGAAGTACCCTGTATAGCCGCCCCACGGCTGGGTGACCGGCTCGGCAACAATGGCGGCACCCGCGGCCGCCGCCTCCGCCATTACCTGGTCCACCTCCTCAACGCTCGCCAGGTTTTGGCTGAGGGTGATGCAGGGGACCGGCCCGGGGGCGCTGACGCCTGCTTCCGCCTGCATCTGCCCCGCGTCCCAGAGTGAAAGCACCAGGCCATGGTTGACCTGGATGAACACCACGTCCCCGGCAACCTCCTTGTGGACCGGCCAGCCCAGGCCATCCACGTAGAACGCCCTGGACGCTGGAACGCTGCGGACGCCCAGTGAAATGAAGTCGACTCTTGGCTGCATGCTTCGATACTGTCAGACGATGGCAACTATTCAAGGAAACGATCGGGACGCTTTGGCCGACAAAGAACAGCTCGCTGCCGTCCGGGTTGCTGTGGATGAGGTGGATGAACAGATCGTCACCCTCATCGCCCGCCGCGAACGGCTGATTCGCATCGCCGGCACCCTGAAGGGCGACGACGCGGAGGTCCGTGCGCCCGACCGCGTGGAACGGATTATCGAACACGTCCGTTCGGCCGCTGAGAAGAAGGACATTGACCCGGACATCGTGGAATCCACGTACCGGGCCATGATCTCGGGCTTCATTGAACTCGAGATGCGGGTCCACAAAGAATCCAGCTGAACCCCGCGCCAGGGCAAGAAAAAGAGGAAGCCTTACAGGGCTTCCTCTACCGGGACGCCGGACTGGAATTCCCGGCCGTCCGCCTCACTGAAGGCGGAGATGACATGCCCCTGCCCCAGCCCGTTGATGGCTGCCTTGGGAAACTGCCCGGTAATGGTGTTTTCGGAGTGCGATACACCTGACAGGTCGTAGTTCTCCTCAATGCCCTGTTCGCGGTTGAACGAGTAGAAGGCAATGGCCTCCCCGTTCATGAACTCAATGCACAGCCGCCGTTGCGACGAATAATCCGGTGTGGCCCCGACCATTCCCACGACATATGCGCCGGACCCTGGAATGGTGCCGTCGATGTCGAAGGTGGCCACGAGGGTGGAGTCCTGTGCCTTGAGGCTTGCCTGCTTGAGGAGTGCGTCTTGGGTTTCCATGGCTCCATCCTGCTCCCTGCTTTCCGCTCCGTCCACCCCCTTGTCCGGTAACGGCGGGGAAGCCCTGCGACCCCTTTCTATGCATTGGGCTGAACCGGGCGTAGACTTGAACTGTTCGAACACATATTCGAATAGGGTCAGGTTATTCCGGGAGGCGCCATGGGCATGTTCAGCGAATCCGTTGATGTCCTGTGCTCTCCTGAGGGCCAACCTGTAAGCCTTGTTTGGGCCGGCAGGTCCTACGATGTCTGTGCCGAACCAATGCGCTGGTATGAGCGCCGGCAGTGGTGGGCGGAAGACAGCAGGGCGCCTTTGGGGAGCGGTCCCGGGGTGGTGGACCATGAAATCTGGCGGGTGCAGGTATTGCCGTCCCCGGGTGGAGCCGCCGGAAGCACGGCGCACGGTGAACCACTGACCCTTGACCTTTCCCGCCATATCCGCAGTGGCCGCTGGCGGCTCGTGCGGATCCATGATGCCCTCCGGCCCAGAACAGCATGAGCTTCACGCACCTTCACGTCTCCACCGCATTCAGCGCCCACTATGGGGTTTCCTGGCCGGATGAACTGGCACAGGCTGCCGCCGCGGACGGCGCCACCGCCCTTGCCTGCACGGACCGCGACGGCCTGTATGGAACCATCAAGCACCTTAAGGCCTGCATGGCTGCCGGTTTGGATCCCATCGTCGGAGTTGACCTTGCGGTCCTTGACGACGACGGCGACCACCGTACCCAGGTGGCAGGCAGGGTGGTTGTCCTTGCCCGCGGGCACAACAACGGTGCCGGCTATCGGGCCTTGTGCCGCCTGATCTCCGATGCCCACGCACGGACAACGGGAAAAGCCGGGGGAGCGGTGCCGGTTGCCGTGACACGTGCCGAACTTGCCTCCCGGACGCTTGATCCCCAGACCCTCAAGCCGGTACTGACTGTCCTGATCGGCCCTGATTCGGATGTTGGCCGGGCAATGGGAGGCCGGCGCTATCTCCGCCCGCGTACCCTTTTTAAGCAATGGCTGGATGCCATGCCAGGCGGGACGGTGGTGGCAGAGATTGTCTCCCAGCTCAGCGCCCCGGGGTCACCATTGAGCACTGCCCACGCAGTCCGCATGCTCCGGCTTGCCGAGGAACACCACGTACCGGCGATCCTGACAAACGCAGTCCGGTACTGTGCTGCAGACGGCGCACCCACAGCTGACGTTCTTGATTCGGCAAGGACCCTGAAATCGCTTCCGGAGCTCGCCACCGAACCGCTGCTGCAACCCACCGGCCAGGGCTGGCTAAAGTCTGCTGACCAGATGCTCCTGCTCGGCAAGGAAATCATCGCTGCCGCAGGTTACGGTGCCGCTGACCTTAAGCAGCTGATGACGCAGACCGAGGCGCTCGCCGACCTGTGCCGGATTGATCCCGCTGCCGATATGGGGTGGAAGCAGCCTGTTGTGCCGGAGACAGCCGTGCTGGGGATCAGCCAGGACCCGCACCAGGAGCTGGTGGAGCGTTGCAATGCAGGGATCGGCAGGCGGTTTCCAGGCATCAGCGGGGCGGCGGAAAGAACCATGGAGTCACGGCTTGAGCATGAACTGCGTATCATCCGGAACCTCGGTTTTTCCTCCTACTTCCTGACAGTGGCAGAGGTGTCCAGGATGATCCAGGACATGGGTGTCCGGGCTGCGGCCCGCGGATCCGGCGCTTCCAGCCTTGTGAACTACCTCATCGATGTCAGCCACGTGAACCCCCTCCAGCATGACCTGATCTTCGAGCGTTTCCTCTCCCAGGACCGGGCAACCCTGCCGGACATCGACATCGACGTCGAAAGTGCCGAGCGCCATAACGTCTACCGGCGGATTTTCGAGCGGTTCGGTGCCGAGCGGGTCACGTTGATGAGCATGCAGAACGGTTACCGGGCCAGGGGAGCGGTACGCGATGCCGGTATGGCACTCGGCATGGATGACGGCGAAGTGGGTGAGATCGCCAAGCAGCTGTGGCGCTTCTCGGCCCGCAAGTTCCGTGAAGCGCTGCAGGAAAAGCCCGAACTCAAGGAGTTCGCCGGAAGGGTTGAGCAGCGCGATGCCGACGGCAACCAGCAGCTCGATCTGCTGGTGGACCTGACCGAACGCCTTGACCGGCTGCCACGCCACATCTCCATGCATCCCTGTGGGGTGATCCTCGGTGACGCCACGCTCCTGGACCGCACCCCGGTACAGCCCAGCGGACTGGGGCTGCCCATGAGCCAGTTCGACAAGCACGACATGGACCCCATGGGCATGCTGAAGCTCGATGTCCTGGGTGTGCGGATGCAAAGCGCCATGGCATTCGCGGTCCGGGAAATCATCCGGATTCATCCTTCAAAGAATGAGGTTGTTACTGCCGGCCGGCACCCTGCCGGGGCGGATGGTTCGGGACCAGCCTATATTGCTGACAACGGCCACATCGACCTCAACGCCGTGCCGCTCGATGACGAGCCCACCTACGAACTGATCCGCAGCACGCACACTTTAGGCTGCTTCCAGATCGAATCACCGGGCCAGCGCGAGCTGATCGGCAAGATGGCCCCGCGTGAATTCAACGACCTCATCATCGATATTTCGCTGTTCCGGCCCGGGCCCATGAAGTCGGATATGGTGCGGCCCTTCCTTGAACACCGGCACGGGTTTGCCCCGGAGGTCTACCCCCACCCCGACCTGAAACCGGTGCTGGCGGAAACACACGGCGTGACCGTGTTCCACGAGCAGATCCTGAGGACGTTCGACGTCATGACCGGGTGCGGCTTGGCCAAAGCGGACGAGTTCCGCAGGGCCCTGAGCAGCGAAGAAGGCGAAGCCGGCGTCGAAGATTATTTCCGAAGGAAGGCAAAAGTGAAGGGGTATTCAGCAGACGTCGTTGACAAGGTTTGGGACACCCTTAAATCCTTTGCCAGCTTCGGTTTCTGCAAAGCCCACGGTGCGGCCTTCGCTGTGCCCACCTACCAGTCAGCCTGGCTGAAAACCCACCACCCCGAGGCATTCCTTGCCGGGCTGTGGGAGCACGATCCGGGCATGTACCCCAAACGGCTGCTGGTTGCCGAGGCGAGAAGGCTGGGCATCCCTATCCTTCCTCTTGATATCAACCTCAGCAAGGCTGAGTACCGGGTGGAGCGGGTCCAGTCCGGCCCTGACGCCGGAAAACTCGGTATCCGGCTGAGCCTCAACGGTATTTACGGGCTCTCCAGGACAGAGTTGAAGAGAATCGTTGCCGGACAGCCGTACGAATCGCTGGCCGACCTCCGGGCAAGGTCGAAAATCAGCAAGCCAAACATCAAAAGGCTCGCGCAGCTGGGTGCCTTCGATTCACTGCACCGGGAGGCGGGAGGTACTGCCAACCGGGCAGACCTGGTGCAGCATCTGCAGAAGCTCCAGGCGTCCGGCAGCAGCAGGAAAGGCGTCGAGGTCCTGGAGGGACAGTTACCGCTGCCCCTTGGGGATGTTGAACTCCGGAATGTCGCCCCGGGACTGCCGGAACCAACCCTGGTGGAAAACGTCCGGGCAGAGCTTGACCTGATGGCGGTGGACGTCAGTACCCACCTGATGGACAGCCACCGGCCCCTGCTGGACAGGCTGGGCGTCACCACCGCAGACAAACTGCTGGGCCTGCGCAACGGTACGGAGGTCCTGGTGGCCGGGGTGCGTGTGGCCACCCAGACGCCTCCCATGCGGGGCGGCAGGCGGGTGGTGTTCATCAGCATCGACGACGGCACCGGCTGTGTTGACTCTGTCTTCTTCCACGAGGCCCAGGAAAAAGCTGGGATGCTCCTGTTCGGCACCCGGCTGCTCCTGATCAGGGGTACCACCCGGCGGACCGGTCCCCGGGGAATCAGTTTGAGTGCCAGCATGGCCTGGGACCTGAGCCGGACCGAAACCCTGCCGTTCCCGGATCCCGCAGCCCAGGCGCCGGACGTGCCACATCCTCTGGACGGGATCAGCAGAAGCCTCGCCATTACCGGATTCAACGGCTGACACTGCCGTGCGCCGCGTTGGTCGGCCTATCCCCGAACAGATAGCATTGACGATGGCTGGCTGTGGTCCCCGTACGCCACAAGCTATGAAGCCTGAACTTTGAATAGGAGACACCCGTGTCAGATGCCCAGCAGATCACCCTCGTCGTCGATGGCGAAGAGACCAAGGTGACTACCGGGACAACCGGTGCGGAACTCTTCTTTGAGCGCCGCGATGTAGTTGTGGCCCGCGTCAACGGCGAACTGAAGGACCTGGACCAGGAACTTCCCGAGGGCGCCGACGTCGAAGGCGTCACCATCGATTCCCCTGACGGGCTGAACGTGCTCCGCCACTCCACCGCCCACGTCATGGCCCAGGCAGTCCAGCAGTTGCGGCCGGACGCCAAGCTGGGAATCGGCCCCTACATCACCGACGGCTTCTACTTCGACTTCGATGTCGCAGAGCCGTTCACCCCCGAGGACCTCAAGACCCTCGAGAAGATGATGCAGAAGATCATCAACCAGAACCAGAAGTTCGTCCGCCGCGTGGTCAACGAGGACGAAGCCCGTGAGGCCATGAAGAACGAGCCTTACAAGCTGGAGCTGCTGGGCAAGAAGAACGACGCCGCCGAGGCCGGTGAAGGCGTGAACGTCGAGGTGGGTGCCGGTGACATCACCATCTACGACAACGTGGAGCGCAAGGACGGCACCACCGTCTGGTGCGACCTCTGCCGCGGGCCGCACCTGCCCAACACCAAGCTCATCTCCAACGCCTTTGCCCTGACCCGGTCATCCTCCGCCTACTGGCTGGGCAACCAGAAGAACCAGCAGCTGCAGCGCCTCTATGGCACCGCCTGGCCCACCAAGGACGCGCTCAAGGCGTACCAGGAGCGGCTCGCCGAGGCAGAACGCCGCGACCACCGGAAGCTCGGCTCGGAACTGGACCTCTTCTCCTTCCCGGACGAGCTGGGCTCCGGCCTGCCCGTCTTCCACCCCAAGGGCGGCATCATCCGCAAGGAGATGGAGGACTACTCACGCCAGCGCCACGTCGAGGCGGGCTACGAGTTCGTCTACACGCCGCACATCACGAAAGGCCACCTCTACGAGGTTTCCGGCCACCTCGACTGGTACAAGGACGGCATGTTCCCGGCCATGCAGGTGGACGCCGAACTGAACGAGGACGGCACCGTGCGCAAGCCGGCCCAGGACTACTACCTGAAGCCGATGAACTGCCCCATGCACAACCTGATCTTCAGGTCCCGCGGCCGGTCCTACCGGGAACTGCCCCTGCGCCTGTTCGAATTCGGATCCGTTTACCGCTATGAGAAGTCCGGCGTTGTCCACGGCCTCACCCGGGTCCGCGGAATGACACAGGACGACGCCCACATCTACTGCACCCGCGAACAGATGAAGGACGAGCTCACCAAGACCCTGACATTCGTCCTGGACCTGCTCAAGGACTACGGCCTGAACGACTTTTACCTGGAGCTATCCACGAAGGACCCGGAAAAGTATGTCGGCGAAGACGCCGCCTGGGAAGAGGCCACCAGGACCCTCGCCGAGGTTGCGCAGGAGTCGGGGCTGGAACTTGTTCCGGACCCGGGCGGAGCAGCCTTCTACGGACCCAAGATCTCCGTGCAGGCGAAGGACGCCCTGGGCCGCACCTGGCAGATGTCCACCATCCAGCTGGACTTCAACCTGCCCGAGCGCTTCGAACTGGAGTTCCAGGCAGCGGACGGCAGCCGGCAGCGGCCGGTGATGATCCACCGCGCGCTCTTCGGCTCCGTGGAGCGGTTCATGGGCGTGCTGACCGAACACTACGCCGGCGCGTTCCCGGCCTGGCTGGCGCCCGTCCAGGTGGTGGGCATCCCCGTTGCGGAAGCCTTCAACGAGTACATGTTCGACGTCGTCGACCAGCTTAAGGCGGCAGGCATCCGCGCCGAGGTGGATACGTCGTCGGACCGCTTCCCGAAGAAGATTCGCACGGCCAGCAAGGACAAGATCCCGTTCGTGCTGATTGCCGGCGGGGACGACGCCGAGGCAGGTGCCGTGTCCTTCCGCTTCCGTGACGGAAGCCAGGACAACGGTGTTCCGGTGGCCGAGGCAATCAAGCGGATCACGGAAGCCGTCCGTAACCGGACCAGCTAGCGGAACGGAACCAGCAGCGTGCAGGAGAACACAGGCGCAGGGTATCCAGGGGATGCCGGCGTTACCGACGACTTTGCCCTCGCCGGTGTCCCCGACGCCTTCCAGCGCCTGTGGACTCCGCACCGCATGGCCTACATCAAGGGCGGCCAGCACCAGTTCAAGAACGAAAACGACTGCCCTTTCTGCCTGGGGCCGGGCCGCACGGACGAGGATGCGCTCATCGTCCACCGCGGCAAGACCTGCTACGTGGTGTTGAACCTCTTCCCCTACAATCCGGGGCACCTGCTGGTGTGCCCCTACCGCCACATTCCTGATTACACGGACCTGACCCTTGAGGAAACCGCTGAGTTTGCCGACCTCACGCAGACCGCCATGCGCGTGCTGCGGAAAGTGGCGAACCCCGGCGGGTTCAACCTGGGGATGAACCAGGGCGTGGTGGGCGGTGCCGGCATCGCCGCCCACCTGCACCAGCACGTGGTTCCACGCTGGGGCGGGGACGGGAACTTCTTCCCGATCATCGCCCAGACCAAGGCCATCACGCAGACCCTCGACGAGGTCCGCCAGCAGGTGGCCGACGCCTGGCCCGGGGAGACGGATGCTGAATAGGCACGCGCGCGGATTCTTCACCGCGCTGTTCACCCCGCTGGCCCGCTGGCTCCTGAGGATGGGCGTCTCGCCGGACGCCGTTACCGTCATTGGCACTGCCGGAGTTGTTGTGGGCGCACTGGTGTTCTATCCCCTGGGGCAGCTGTTCTGGGGAACACTGTTCATCACCGCATTCATCTTCTCCGACGTCCTGGACGGCATCATGGCCAGGATGCAGGATGTGAAAAGCCGGTGGGGAAACTTCCTCGACTCCACCCTGGACCGCATCGCCGACGGCGCGCTCTTTGCCGGCCTGGCCATCTGGTTCTTCACGGGCGGGGCGGATACCCCCATAGCAGTTGCTGCCATGATCTGCCTGGTCCTTGGCATGGTGGTGTCCTATGCCAGGGCCAAGGCGGAGTCCCTCGGGTTCACCGCGAACGTGGGAATCGCCGAGCGTGCGGAACGCCTGGTTTCAGTGCTGGTGGTTACCGGCCTGACCGGCGTGGGCCTGCCACCCGTGGTGCTCCTGGCCACCCTCGCGCTGCTCGCCCTGGCCAGCTTCATCACCGTTGTGCAGCGCGTGTTGTCCGTCCGCCGGCAGGCACAGGCGGAACCGACGCCCGCTGATTAAGCATGATTAAGCCGCCCGGCCCTGGTGGGACTAGTATTAGGACTGCCCGGTCAATGGATCCGGCACTATCCGTGTGTGCACAGTCCGGCACTTGCCGCCTGCACGCCCGGCGAAGGTCATCTATCTACCCATAGGGGTTTTTGTGTCTACACCTGATGTAAGCAGCGAGGCCGGTTCCTCCGCGAACAGCGTCACGGGCAGCAGCCGCGTGAAGCGCGGCATGGCCGAGATGCTCAAGGGCGGCGTCATCATGGACGTCGTCAATGTCGAACAGGCCCGCATCGCCGAAGACGCCGGTGCCGTTGCTGTCATGGCGCTCGAACGCGTCCCGGCCGACATCCGCGCCCAGGGCGGCGTGTCCCGCATGTCCGATCCCGACATGATCGACCAGATCATCGACGCCGTGTCCATCCCGGTCATGGCCAAGGCCCGGATCGGCCACTTCGTCGAAGCCCAGGTCCTGCAGTCCCTCGGCGTCGACTACATTGACGAGTCCGAGGTCCTCACCCCGGCCGACTACACCAACCACATCGACAAGTGGAACTTCACCGTTCCCTTCGTCTGCGGTGCCACCAACCTCGGTGAGGCGCTGCGCCGCATCAACGAGGGCGCGGCCATGATCCGCTCCAAGGGCGAAGCCGGCACCGGCGACGTCTCCAACGCCACCACGCACATGCGGCAGATCCGTGCCGAGCTGCTCAAGCTCGCCGCCCTGCCCGAGGACGAGCTCTACGTCGCCGCCAAGGAACTGCAGGCACCGTACGAACTGGTCAAGGAAGTCGCCTCCACCGGCAAGCTTCCCGTGGTGCTGTTCACCGCCGGCGGCATCGCCACCCCGGCCGACGCCGCGATGATGATGCAGCTCGGTGCTGACGGTGTGTTCGTAGGCTCCGGCATCTTCAAGTCCGGCAACCCTGCCCAGCGCGCTGCCGCCGTCGTCAAGGCCACCACCTTCTTCGACGATCCTGACGTCATCGCCAAGGCCTCCCGCGGCCTGGGCGAAGCCATGGTGGGTATCAATGTAGACGAGATCCCCCAGCCGCACCGCCTGGCCGAGCGCGGCTGGTAATTTCCACTCTGTGTGGCGCGCCGAACGGCGCGGTCCTCTGCGTGCTATTCCCCGCCTCCCGCTGCCGCCATATGGGCGGTGGCTGAGGGCGGGGCCCCTTTTACGCACGCTAACGGACAGCACCGTCCGTCGCTGCGGGTCGCTTCGCCTAAGTGATGACGACGCCGGTTCCTTGCCCTCTGTGGGTGGGGGACCGGCGTCGTACTTCTTTTAATTGGGGTAGGGGGAGCTTTTACTCGAGGCCGCGGCGCTTTAGCAGGGGTTCTAAACTGGCTTCGCGGCCGCGGAGGTTGCGGAAGGACTCGAGCGGGTCGCGGCTGTTGCCGCGCGAGAGGAGCTCCTGGCGGAACCGTTCGCCGTTTGCCCGGGTGAGGCCACCGTTCTCGCTGAACCAGTCCACCGTTTCGGCATCCAGCACTTCACTCCAGATGTAGGAGTAGTAGCCGGCGGCGTACCCCGCACCCGCAAAAATGTGCTGGAAATAGCCCGTCCGGTACCGCGGCGGAATCAGCGGATGGGCGATCCCCGCTGCCGCGAGGGCCTTCGCCTCGAACTCGAGCGCGTCCTCCGGGACGTTGCCCGGCTCCAGCGTGTGCCAGGCCAGGTCCAGCAGCGCCGCGCCGAGGTATTCCGTGGTGGCAAAGCCTTCACCCCAGAGCCGGGATTCTTCCAGGCGGTCCACGATGTCCTGCGGAAGCGGTTCCCCGGTGACATGGTGCCGGGCGTAGTTGGACAGCACCTCCGGCCACATCATCCACATCTCGTTGACCTGCGACGGATACTCCACAAAGTCCCGGTGGACGGACGTGCCGGAGAACCTGGGGTACGTGACGTTGGACAGGAGCCCGTGCAGGGCGTGCCCGAACTCGTGGAACGCCGTGCGGAGCTCGTCCAGGGTCAGCAGCGTGGGTTCGCCCGCCGGCGGCTTGGAAATGTTTAGGTTGTTGATCACCACGGGGCGGGTGCCCAGCAGGCCTGACTGGTCCACGAGGGAATTCATCCACGCGCCGCCGCGCTTGGACTCCCGGCTGTAGTAGTCGCCCAGGAACAGTCCCAGCCCGCTCCCGTCCTCGTTGCGGACCTCCCAGACCCGGACGTCGGGATGGTAGCCGGCAAGGTCAGTCCGCTCCTGGAAGGTGATGCCGTACAAGGAGGTGGCGGCATGGAACACGCCGTCCACCAGCACCGTGTCCAGCTCGAAATACGGCCGGAGCGCCTGTTCGTCGACGTCGTACCTTTCCTTCCGGACCTTCGCGGAGTAGTAGGCCCAGTCCCAGGCTTCCAGCGGATGGCCCGCGACGCCGGCCAGTGCCTTTGCCTCGGCGTCGGCGTTCCGGACGGCTGCCGGCGCCAGCCGGCCAAGCATGGACTGGACGGCCCCGAAGTCCGGAGCGGTCTGCCGGTCCACCACCAGTTCGGCGTAGTTGGCGTATCCCAGGAGGGACGCCTTCTCGGCCCGCAGGCCGGCCATCCGGCGCGCGAGGTCAAGGACATCCAGTTCCCCGCCGCTGCTGCCGCGCGCAACCGACGCCTCAAACAGGCGGCGCCGCACGCTCCGGTCCGCCAGCGAGGCAAGGGCAGGCTGGTTTCCCGGCTGGACGAGGGTAAGCAGGTACTTGCCATCGTGTCCCGCTTCGCGGGCCGCTTCCGCAGCACTGGCCACGTCATCCGCCGGCAGGCCCGCAAGTTCGGCAGGGCTGTCCAGCAGGAGGGCAGCTGACTTCATGCCTTCCTTGACCCGCTGGCCAAACTCCGTGCCAAGGCGGGCCAACTCGGCGTTGATTGCCCGGAGCCGCTCCTGCCCAGGCCCGTCCAGCTGGATGCCGGACTGGCGGAACTCCTTCAGGTACTCCTCCAGCAGGCGGGCCTGCTCGGGATCGTGTGCGGAGGCATCAACGGAAGCGAACCTTTCGAACAGTGCACGGTTCAGGAAGACCTCATCCTGGTGTGCGGAAAACCGCGGCGAAAATTCGGTTTCCAGCTGCCGGATCCGTTCGGACGCATGGGCTGACACCAGGGTGAAGAACGGCGCCGCAGCCCGCTCCAGCAACCGCCCGGACCGTTCCATCGCCACCACCGTGTTCTCGAAATCGGCAGGCTCAGGGTTATCCACGATCACCTGGATCTCAGCGAGGTGTTCGGCCAGTCCGGCTTCGATGGCTTCGGCGTAGTGCGAATCCTCGATCGATCTGAACGGGGGGAGTCCATAGGGGAGGAGGCTGGGAGCCAGGAGGGGGTTCGTCATGGGGTAAACCTTTCACAGCAAGCCACGCTTCTCAATGTGGCAACAATGCCGTTTGCCGGCGGCAGCCATCCCTACAATGACGGGTATGGGGACCATAGCTGCCGGGGCGGCCGGGCGCTGGCGCGCCCGCGTCGTGGCATTGTCGTTGGCCGGAGCGCTGGGCTTGACAGGTGTGCTGGCGGGCTGCGGCCTGCTCGCTGAACAGAACGGTACGCCGCAGCAGCCGGCCGAATCGGTCCAGCCTGGTACTGCCCGGCCTGGTACAGGCGAGCAAACCGGGACGCCGCCCCCTGACGCCACACCCACACCGGTTCCCACTCCCGGGAAGGGGCCGGCGTGCCCGGTGCTGCGGTGCACCTCGGTCCTGGTCACGGGCGACATGCTGGTCCATACCGAGCTGTGGCAGCAGGCGCAGCAGGATGCCGCCGCCGCTGGAAAACCCGGCCTTGATTTTGTGCCGCTGCTGGAGGGCCAGCGCCGCTACATCAGCAGGAGCGATCTTGCCATCTGCCACCAGGAAACGCCGGTGGCCGGACCGGAGGGGCCATTCTCCGCTTATCCCTCCTTCAACGTCCCGCCGCAGATCATCTCGGCTTCAAAGGCGGTGGGCTACCAGGCATGTACGACGGCGAGCAACCACACCATCGACCGCGGCACCGACGGGCTGCTGCGCACCCTCGACGCCCTGGACGCGGCGGGCCTCAAGCACACAGGCTCGTATCGCACTGAGAATGAGTCGCAGGGGATCCTGATCCTGGAAACTGCGGCCGCCAAAGTGGCTGTCATCCAGGCCACCTACGGGCTCAACGGACTCACCGCCGAGTACCCGTGGCAGGTGGACATGCTGGACGCGCCGGCCATGATCGCCAAGGCGGAAAAGGCCAGGGCCCTGGGCGCGGACATCGTCCTGGGCGCGATGCACGCCGGCGACGAGTACGCCACCGCACCGAACGCACAGCAGCAGGAGGTTGCCCACGCGCTGGCTGACAGCGGCCAGTTCAACCTGGTGTACGGGCACCACACGCACTCGGTCCTGCCGATCGAAAATTACAACGGAACCTGGATCGTCTACGGTCTGGGCAACGGGGTCACGGAACTCTCGCCCTGGTACGTGGTGAACAACGAAGGCCTGCTGGTCCGGGCACAGTTCGGCCAGGACGGTTCCGGTAAGTGGACGGTCACCGATCTCGCGTGGGCGCCGTCGGTCATTGTCCGCGATCCCTACCGCTGGTGTTCGGTGGCTTCGGACGCGCCGCAGGGTCCCTGCGCAGGGCCGGAAGCGGATGCCGCAACCCGGCAGCGCACGCAGGCAGTGGTGGAGTCAATGGGGGCAGCGGCTGCCGGAGCCCACGAGCTGCTCATCAGCCGCGAGCCGTAGGCGGTTCAGCGGGGACGCCGGGCTGCGTGTTCCCTTGCCAGCTCGGCAAACCTGTCGTCCGGGTGGCCGGGCTCGAACGTTCCATACCTGCGCTCCGCCGCCGTGCGGATCAGGAAATCGGCGATGGCCGGGTTTTTCGGCAGCAGCGAACCGTGCAGGTAGCTTGCAACGATGTTCCGGTAGCGCGCGCCCTCATGCCCGTCACTGCTGTTGTTTCCGGTCCCTTTGGCGGTGGTGCCCAGGGGACGGACACCCTCTCCCAGCGTGGTCTGGCCGCTGTGGTTTTCGTAGCCGAGGACTTCACCGAACTCGGGTGTGGAGACTTTGACGTTGCCGATCAGCCGCTCATCGGTGCCGTGGGTCTCGACGTCGAGGACGCCGATGCCGGGGATGACGGCACCAGTGCGAGTCTTGAAGAACCGTCCGAAGAGCTGGTACAGGCCGCAGATCAGCAGCATGGGCGCGCCGTCCTCCGCCAGGCCCTTCAGCTCGGGGGCCCGGTCCTGGAGGTCGTCCTGGATGACGAGCTGCCCGCTGTCCTGGCCGCCTCCGCCCACGATGATGTCCACGTCTTCCGGGAAGGGGTCGCCCACGTTGTATTCAAGCAGTTCGGGCGTGTAGCCGTGCCAGCTGATGCGCCGCTGCAGGACCAGCGCGTTGCCCCAGTCGCCGTAGATGTTCATGTCCCGCGGATAGAGCTGGACCACGCGGAGGGTCCCCTTGCCCTGTCCTTCAACGGGTCCGGTGGCGGGTGTTTCGGAACTCACGAGACAACCTCCACGGTGGTGATCTTGGACAGTTCGCGGCGGATGGCCAGCATGGCGGTGTACGTGCAGAAGATCCGCTTGGGCTTGCCGGAAGCTTCCCGGATGAAGGAGGCCAGCGCCGGTGCGATCTCGGGCTGGACTGATCCGAAAGGAACCTCGTCATACTGCAGCCGCAGGGCCATGTCGTAGGCGCGGGATCCGGTGAGCTGGTCCACGCCCTCCGCATGCAGGGAATCGAACTCCACGTCCCACAGCCAGGACATGTCCCGGCCGTCGGCATAGTTGTCGTTGATGGCAATCATCGTGGCGTAACCGCCCGCCGGGAACGACTTCAGGCCGAGCCGGAAACCGCTGGGGTTCTTGACCAGTACCAGGTCCAGGGGCTGGCCGTCCACGGTGAGGCTCTCGCCGCGTCCGAAGGCCGGCGCCACCTGGGACAATGCCTCCAGCAGCGTTTCGTGGTCAGCGGTGGCGGCGCCGGCGCCGCAGATGCTCCTGGCCAGGGTCAGGGCGGCCGCTGCGTTGAAAATGTTGTAGACGCCCCGAAGCTTCATCGACGTGGTGACCGTGCCGCCGTCGTACTCGAATTCGGCGGTGTCCGCACCCACCTTGCGGAGTACGACGTCGGCTGCCGGCTTCTCCGAAAGGCCCGCCGGGGCGGGGCTTCCGGGGGCGGCGCGCATGTCGTCGTCGTTGGGGAAGGTGCCCAGCAGTGACTCGTCCAGCCCGAAGTACTTCACGTCCTGCCCGGTAAGGGTGTCGGCGATCCTTGCCACCCGCGGGTCCTCGCGGTTCAAGACCACCGTTCCGGTGGTCTTGGCGGCAATCTGCTGGAGCAACTGGGCTGTCTTGTCGATTTCGCCGAACCGGTCCAACTGGTCCCGCAGGACATTCAGGAGGAGGCAGTACCGGGGCGGGACGCTGTTGACGAAGTGGACGGCGTGGGCTTCATCGAGTTCCAGGACGGCGATATCGGCGTCGAGCCTGCCGCGCCAGTCCACCTCACCCAGCAGGGCAGCTGCAACGCCGCGCGTGAAATTGCTGCCGGTGCGGTTGGTGAAGACCCTGAGCCCCTGGCTCTCCAGCAGTTCCACCACCATCTTGGTGGTGGTGGTCTTTCCGTTGGTGCCGCTCACCACCGCAACGCCATGGGGGAGGGTGCTGAGCGTCCGCCGCATAAAGCCGGGATCGATTTTTTCGACCACCAGGCCCGGCAGGGCGGAGCCGCCGCCCCGGAGCCGGGTGGCCCGGCGGACCAGCTTGCCGAGCGGAACACTGAGGGAAACCATGTTTCGAATATATCCCAGCAACGGCATGCAACCGCCGCGGGCTGCTCCCGGCGGACCCGGCGGCAGGGCGCGGGCCCGTATGCTGGATGGATGACAAATTCCCTTTCCGCCGCTTCCGCGCGCGTTGGTGCAGGCCTGCGGATCGGCGTGCTGGCGCTCCAGGGTGACTTCCGGGAGCACCTCCGGGCCGCTGAGGCCACCGGCGCCGAAGCCGTGGGCATCCGCCGGCCCAAGGAGCTGGACGGCCTGGACGGGCTCATCATTCCCGGCGGCGAATCAACCGCAATCGACAAGCTGGCGCGGGCCTTCGACCTGGCCGAACCCCTGCGGGAGCGCATTGCCGAAGGACTGCCGGTTTATGGTTCCTGCGCCGGCATGATCCTGCTCGCCTCGGACATCGCCGACCCGGCCACCGACCTCTCCGGCGCCCCGCAGCAGACCTTCGGCGGCCTGGACATGACGGTGCGCCGCAACGCCTTCGGCCGTCAGCGGGACTCGTTCGAAACGGACCTGGACTTCAAGGGCCTGGACTTCAGCGCCACGGATGCGGGCGTCCCGCCCGTCCACGCCGTGTTCATCCGCGGCCCCTGGGTGGAGCGGGTAGGCCCGGACGTTGAGGTGCTGGCGCAGGTGGAACCCGCCGAGCCGGAGCATGCGTCCCACGCCGCCCCCCTGCCGGGGACAGCTAGAATTGTTGCTGTGCGTTCGGGCCAGTTGCTGGCCACCTCCTTCCACCCGGAAGTGACTGGGGAGAAACGCGTACACGAACTCTTTATCCGGATGATCAGAGGAGAAGCGTAAAGCATGTCAGGCCACTCCAAATGGGCGACGACCAAGCACAAGAAGGCGATCATTGACAGCCGCCGCGCAAAGTCGTTCGCCAAGCTGATCAAGAACATCGAAGTTGCAGCCCGTATGGGCGGGCCGGACCTCGCCGGCAACCCCGGCCTGGAACTGGCAGTCACCAAGGCGAAGAAGACCTCGGTCCCCAACGACAACATCGACCGTGCCATCAAGCGCGGTGCCGGCCTCACCGGTGAAGTGGTGGACTACACCGAGATCATGTACGAGGCACGCGGGCCCCAGGGTTCGGCGCTGCTGATCGAGTGCCTCACTGACAACAAGAACCGTGCCGCCTCCGAGGTGCGCCTGGCCATTTCCCGCAACGGCGGCACCATTGCCGATCCCGGCTCCGTCAGCTACCTGTTCACCCGCAAGGGCGTGGTGACGCTGCCCAAGAACGGCCTCTCCGAGGACGACGTCCTGATGGCAGTGCTGGATGCCGGCGCCGAGGAAGTCAAGGACAACGGCGACAGCTTCGAAATCCACTCGGAGCCGGGTGACCTGCCCGCGATTCGGGAGGCGCTGAAAGAAGCCGGCATCGAATACGACACCGACGAAGTGGAGTTCGTACCCTCCATGCAGGTGGACCTGGACCTGGACGGAGCCCGCAAGTTCCTGAAGCTGTCCGACGCGCTCGAGGACCTCGACGACGTCCAAAACGTCTACACCAACGCCGACCTCAGCGACGAAGTCCAGGCCGCCCTGGAATCAGAGTGACGTCCGGCCTTGCCTGCTGAACAGGGCCCGGCCGCCCGCTTCCCGCACGCGTGACACTGCGTGTGCTGGGGGTGGACCCCGGCCTCACCCGCTGCGGGATCGGCGTCGTGGACGTCGAGCGGAACCGGCGGGCAACGATGGTGGCCGTCGGCGTGGTCGGGACTTCCCCGGAGGAGACCCTGGACCAGCGGCTGCTGGTGATCGCCACGGCAATCGACGAATGGCTTGACCGCTACGAGCCCCAGGTCCTCGCCGTCGAACGTGTTTTTTCGCAACTGAACGTCAGTACCGTGATGGGCGTGGCGCAGGCGTCCGGGGTGGTGATCGCCGCAGCAGCCCGCCGGGGGATCCCGGTGGCCCTGCATACGCCGTCGGAAGTCAAAGCCGCGGTGACGGGCAGCGGCTCGTCCAATAAGGACGCCGTGACCAAGCTGGTCACCAAGATCCTTCGCCTGGAAGCGCCGCCGCGTCCGGCCGACGCCGCCGACGCCCTGGCCCTCGCCATTACCCACGCCTGGCGGGCCGGGAGCGGCGCGGCTGCCGCCACCACCGGTCCCGGCAGCTCCGCGTTGACACCTGCGCAGCAGGCCTGGGCAGCCGCCGAGGCGAAGGCGCGGCGTGCCCGCTGAATGTCCCGGCCCCTTGCTAGGGTATTCGTAGATATGTTCGGATAGCCGGTCCCACGCGGGATCCGGCCTACACCAGGAGCCCCGGCCTTGATCAGTTTCCTCCGCGGAACCGTAGCGCACGTAGGCCTGTCCACGGCCGTCATCGACCTCAACGGCGCCGGAATGAGCGTGTTCGCCACGCCGCAGACCCTCAGCGGACTGCGCACCGGCGAGGAAGGCAAGCTGTTCACGTCCCTGATTGTCCGGGAGGACTCCCTGACTCTCTTCGGATTTGCCACTGATGACGAGCGGGAAGTGTTCGACGTGCTGCTCAGCGTCAGCGGCGTCGGGCCGCGGCTTGCCCTTGCCGTCCTGGCGGTCCACGATCCCGAAGCGATCCGGGTTGCCGCGCACACCGGGGACAGCAAGACCTTTACGAAGGTGCCCGGCATCGGACCCAAGGTGGCGGGCCGGATCGTGCTGGAGCTGGCCGGGAAACTGGTTCCGCACGGCACCGCCGGTTCCGCAGCCGCCCCCACGGCCGCAGAGGCATCATGGAAGCCCCAGGTGGTGGCGGCGATGATCAGCCTCGGCTGGTCCGAAAAAGACGCCTCATCCAGCATTGATAAAGCCCTGGCGGATGAGCCGGAGGTGTCCTTCCGCGGCAACGTCCCCGAAATCCTCCGGACCACGCTGCGCTGGCTGGGCCAGGACGGCGCCAGGGCGGGCAACCGCGTAGGCAGCCGTGGCTGAAGCGTCATTGGTGGCGGCAGGGGAGGAGCCGGAAGAGCGTACCATCGAAGCCGCCCTTCGGCCCAAGAACCTGGACGACTTCGTGGGCCAGCACCGGGTGCGCAAGCAGCTGTCCCTGGTGCTGAAGGCCTCCCGGATGCGCGGCCGCAGTGCGGACCATGTGCTCTTCTCCGGCCCGCCCGGCCTGGGCAAGACCACCCTCGCCATGATTGTCGCGTCCGAGATGAACGCCCCGTTGCGCATCAGCAGCGGCCCGGCCATCCAGCACGCCGGCGACCTTGCCGCCATCCTCTCCTCGCTGTCCGAGGGCGAGGTGCTGTTCCTCGACGAAATCCACCGCATGTCCCGGCCAGCCGAAGAAATGCTCTACATGGCCATGGAGGACTTCCGTGTGGACATCGTGGTGGGCAAGGGGGCCGGGGCCACGGCCATTCCGCTGGAACTCCCGCCCTTCACCCTGGTGGGTGCCACCACCCGGGCCGGCCTGCTTCCCGGACCGCTGCGCGACCGCTTCGGCTTCACCGGGCATCTGGAGTTCTACTCCGTCCAGGAGCTGGAACTGGTCCTCCGCCGTTCGGCGGGCCTGCTGGACCTCAAGGTGAACTCGGCCGGGTTCACGGAAATTGCCGGGCGGTCGCGCGGCACCCCCCGAATCGCCAACCGCCTGCTGCGGCGGGTCCGGGACTGGGCCCTGGTCCATGAAATCGAGCAGATCGATGCCCGTGCAGCGTCCGCCGCACTGGACATGTACGAGGTGGACAAGAAGGGCCTGGACCGCCTGGACCGGTCAGTCCTTGAGGCGCTCATCACCAAGTTCGGCGGCGGGCCGGTGGGGCTGTCCACCCTGGCCATCGCCGTTGGCGAGGAAACGGAGACCGTGGAAACGGTGGCTGAGCCTTTCCTGGTCAGGGAAGGCCTGTTGGGCCGTACGCCACGCGGCCGGATCGCCATGGCACCGGCGTGGACGCACCTCGGCTACGCCATCCCCACCGGAGTCTTTGCGCAGGAGCAGCTGGAGCTCTTCGATCCCGACTCCGATGCCGCCGCAGCATCCGAAGACTGGGCCCCGGAAAGCCAATAACAGGCTCCCTTCAGTTTTCCCCTTAGACTGGTATGACGCTCGGCACGTCCGGGCCCATGTTTCGCCGGCGCCATTCAACTGGCCGCCTCGGTGGGGAAGGGATTCCGTCAGGCTTGTGCCTGTCAGCCCGGCCACTGGCGGAACGGGGCGGACGTCGCCGGAAAATCGGTTCGGCAATTAAGGAACGGAATTCCCCTTGGATCCAATGTCAATTCTCCTGTTCGTCATGCTCGGAGTTTTCATCTTCATGATGTTCCGGCGCAATAAGAAGACGCAGCAGCAGCAGGCGGAGCTCCAGTCGAAGTTCGGCCCCGGCGTCGACGTCATGACCAGCTTCGGCCTTTTCGGCCGGATTGTCGCCGTGGACGACGCCGAAAACAAGGTCACCCTGGAACTTTCCCCTGGCAACCTCGCCACCGTCCACCGCCAGGCTGTCACCAAGATCGTCGAACCCGCGGCCGTTGAGCCGGAGCCCGCTGCGCCGGCCGTTCCGGACGATGCCTCTTCCCTGACGGGCCGTGAGGGCGGCAGCACCGCCACCACGCCGGTGGAAACTCCCGACGAAACCCTCAAGCGCCTCAACGACGAGGGCAAGAAGGACAGCTAGTCCCGCTGAACGCATAACCCTCTACCGCTGCGGACCGCCGCCGGTGCTGGCCACAGCAGGCACCGGCGGTTCTTCCGTGATCAAGAGAAAGATCGACAATGGCACGAACTGGCCCTAAGAAACCAGGCCTCAGGGTCCTGGTCTGGCTCGGTGTAATCATCGCCGCGCTGACCGCTGTCCTGGCCGGCGGCACCCTCAGCGGGCAGGCAAGCTGGGCGCCCAAGCTCGCTCTGGACCTTGAAGGCGGGACCCAGATGATCCTGGCGCCGAAGGTCGAGGGCGGCTCGGACATCAACGAGGAACAGCTCAACCAGGCCGTGGCGATCATCCGCCAGCGGGTTGACGGCTCCGGTGTGGCCGAAGCGGAAATCAGCACCCAGTCCGGACGGAATGTGGTGGTCAGCCTTCCGGGAACCCCCTCCAGCCAGACCCGCGACCTCATCCAGGCCTCCGCGGACATGAACTTCCGTCCGGTCCTCCTGAGCGGTGCCGGCGCACCTGTCCCCGAGGAGTCACGGGCTCCCGAGGATCAGCTGCCCAAGCCAACAGCGGAGCCGGCCAACAGCAGCGACATCAACTGGATCACCCCGGAAATCTACCGGCAGTTCGAGTCCCTGGATTGTGACAACCCCGCCCAGGATGAACAGGAACGCTCGGATCCCGCCAAGCCGCTGGTAACCTGCGAGCCTGCCACGGACACCACGCCGGCCATCAAGTACATCCTCGGTCCGGTGGAGGTCAAGGGCAGCAACATTGTCACCTCGTCCTTCCAGCTGCAGCAGGGCGCCCAGGGCGCCGTGACCAATGACTGGGCCGTGAACATTCAGTTCGACGACGAGGGCACAGCCAAGTTCAAAGAGGTCACCGAACGCCTGAACCAGTTCTATGTGGCCGCCGGCGGGGAATCAGGCACCGATCCCAAAGCCCAGTTCGCCATCGTCTTGGACGACCAGGTCATTTCGGCACCCCGGTCGCTGGCCGTCATCACCGACGGACGGCCCCAAATCACCGGCGGCTTCACGGAGCAGACGGCCAAGACGCTGTCTGACCAGCTCCGCTTCGGCGCCCTTCCCATCAGCTTCGAAATCCAGAGCGAGCAGCAGATCTCCGCCACCCTCGGCGGCGAGCAGTTGCGCATGGGCCTCCTCGCAGGCCTGATCGGCCTGCTGCTGGTGGTGGTCTACTCGCTCTTCCAGTACCGGGCGCTTGGTTTCGTCACGATCGCCTCGCTGGTGGTCGCGGGTATCCTCACCTACCTTGCCATCGCCATCCTTGGCTGGACGGAAAACTACCGGCTCTCCCTCGCCGGCGTCGCGGGCATCATCGTGGCGATCGGCCAGACGGCCGACTCGTTCATCGTCTACTTCGAGCGCATCCGTGATGAACTTCGTGAGGGCCGCGGCCTGGTGTCCGCCGTCGAGAACGGCTGGAAGCGCGCCAAGCGGACGGTCCTGGCCTCGAAGGCCGTGAACCTGCTGGCCGCCCTGGTCCTGTACTTCGTGGCCGTCGGCAACGTCCGCGGCTTCGCCTTCACCCTGGGCCTCACCGCCATCGCAGACCTCATCGTGGTGTTCATGTTCACGCACCCCACGCTGCAGCTGCTGGCCCGCACCAGGTTCTTCGGCGAGGGCCACCCGCTCTCCGGGCTTGATCCCAAGCGGCTGGGTGCCGTGCCGCTGTACCGCGGTGCCGGACGCCTGCGCACCCCGGAGGACAAGCCGGCGGTGGTCCGCGCCAAGAACGCCGGCGCCGCTGCCGAAGCCGAACGCAGGATGACCATCGCCGAACGCCGCCTGGCGGAGAAGCAGGAGCAGCTGGCCGGCTCCTCCAAGACGGCAGCGAAGGAGAACAAGTAATGTCAGGCTTCGCCAATTTCGGTAACGAGCTCTACACGGGGAAGCGTTCCTACGATTTTGTGGGTTCCAAGAAAATCTGGTTCCTCATCGCTGCCGTGGCGATGGCCCTTTCCATCGTCATCCCGGCGGTCAAGGGCGGGTTCAACCTGGGTATCGAGTTCCGCGGCGGCTCCGAGTTCACGGTTTCCAACGTGCAGACCACGGACGCCGCCCTGGGCGAGAAAGCCGTCACGGATGTCGTCGCGGGCAGTGTCCCCCGCGTTGCCAACGTCGCCGGGACCACCATGAGGATCCAGACGGACAAGCTCACGGACGATGAGACCCTCCGCATCAAGGAAGGCCTGACCGCGGCCTACGGCGTCACGGAAAACGAGGTGACGTCCACGTTCGTGGGTCCCACCTGGGGTGCCGACGTCACCAAGCAGGCGCTGATCGGCCTGGTGATCTTCGTCCTGCTGGCTGCGGTCCTGATGGCGCTGTACTTCCGAACGTGGAAGATGTCGCTCTCAGCCATCGCGGGCATGGTGGTCACCATGTTCATCACTGCCGGCGTCTACGCGCTCAGCGATTTTGAGGTCACCCCGTCAGCCATCATCGGCTTCCTGACCGTCCTCAGCTACTCGCTGTACGACACCGTGGTGGTGTTCGACAAGATCCGGGAGAATACTGCCGACATCGACGCCTCCACGCGGCGCACCTTTGCGGAGGAGGTCAACCTCGCCGTGAACCAGACCCTGGTCCGTTCCATCAACACCATGATGGTGGCCATCCTTCCCGTAGGCGCCATCCTGTTCATCGGCGCCGGACTGCTGGGTGCGGGTACGCTCCGGGACCTGTCGCTGGCCCTGTTCGTGGGCATCCTCATCGGCACGGCCGCCACCATTTTCGTGGCTGCACCCATGTATGCCTGGCTCCGGCAGAACGAGCCGGATCTGGTCAGGCAGGCCAAGCGCGTGGAGCACCGCCGTGCCGGTGCAGCCGGCCGGACCGCCTCCACCGAGCCGGCCCAGGCCTGATCGGATCATTCCAGTCAACGGCCTGAAAGACGGCCCCGGGCCGGACAGCGGAACCATCGCGCTGTCCGGCCCGGCATATTTAAGGGCCGGTTTTAAAACTGCCGGGCGTGGGGAATAGACTGAAGTAATTAAAGCGGTGGTGAGGAGTGCTTCATTGGAAGAACGTTCGGCGTCAGCGCCAACGGCACAGGGAGACAAGAATCCTGCCGGTTTGCAAACCGGGCTCGCGGCATCAGCGCGCCCTGGTTCATTGGTGCCCGTCGACAACTCCGGGTCCCGTGCCACGTTTCCGGGGCGCCGCGAACGGACCCGTTCCCGGCTTGCCCGCCTGACCGGGCGCGGCACAGCCACCTATTCGCCCATCCTTGAGCCGCTGCTGAGGACTGTCCGGGCCAACAATCCCAAAGAGGATTTCGACCTCATCCAGCGTGCGTTCGACGTGGCGGAGCGAAGCCACCGGGGCCAGAAACGCAAGAGCGGAGACCCGTACATCACCCACCCGGTGGCCGTGGCGACCATCCTGGCCGAGCTTGGGCTGAGCGGCACCACCCTGGCGGCGGCCCTCCTGCACGATACCGTGGAGGACACGCCCTACACCCTCGATGACCTGAGGCGGGACTTCGGCCCGGAAGTGGCGATGCTGGTTGACGGCGTCACCAAACTCGACAAGGTGAGCTTCGGCGAGGCTGCGCAGTCCGAAACGGTCCGCAAGATGGTTGTGGCCATGGCCAAGGACATCCGCGTGCTGATGATCAAACTGGCTGACCGGCTCCACAACGCACGCACCTGGCGCTTCGTGTCCGCCGAGTCCTCCGCCCGCAAGGCGCGCGAGACCCTGGAGATCTTCGCCCCGCTGGCCCACCGCCTGGGCATGAACACCATCAAATGGGAACTCGAAGACCTTTCCTTCGCGGCACTGTATCCCAAGGTGTATGAGGAAATCGTGCGGATGGTGGGGGACCGGACGCCTGAGCGCGAGAAGAGCCTCAGCGTTATCCGCGACCAGATCACCGAGGACCTGCGGACCGCCCGGATCAAGGCCACCATCACGGGCCGGCCCAAGCACTACTACTCGATCTACCAGAAGATGATCGTCAGGGACAAGGACTTCGACGACATCAACGACCTCATGGGTGTCCGGGTCCTGGTGGACTCCGTCCGGGACTGCTACGCAGCTCTTGGCACCATGCATTCGCGCTGGAACCCGCTGCCCGGCAGGTTCAAGGACTACATCGCGATGCCCAAGTTCAACATGTACCAGTCACTGCACACCACGGTGATTGGCCCGGGCGGCAAGCCCGTGGAAATCCAGATCAGGACCCACGAGATGCACCGCCGCGCGGAATACGGTGTGGCCGCGCACTGGAAGTACAAGGACCAGCCCAACCGCACCGCCGTCGGCCCCGGCAGCCCCCGCGACGGCGACATGGGATGGCTGCGGTCCCTGGTGGACTGGCAGCAGGAGACGTCGGATCCCGGTGAGTTCCTGGATTCGCTCCGGTTCGAAATCAACGCCCGCGAAGTGTTCGTGTTCACCCCGAAGGGTGAGGTCATGGCACTGCCGGCCGGCTCCACCCCCGTCGACTTCGCGTACGCGGTGCACACCGAGGTGGGGCACCGGACCATCGGTGCCCGCGTCAACGGCAAGCTGGTGCCGCTCAACAGCGAGCTCAACCACGGCGACTGGGTGGAAATTTTCACCTCCAAGGCCGAAGGCGCCGGGCCTAGCCAGGACTGGCAGCACTTCGTTAAAAGCGCCCGGGCCCGGAACAAGATCCGGCAGTGGTTCAGCAAGGAACGCCGCGAAGAAGCGATCGACCGCGGCAAGGAACTGCTGACGCGGGCCATGCGGAAGCAGAACCTTCCGCTGCAGCGCCTGATGACCCACGAGGCATTGGCGGCGGTGGCCGAAGAGTTCAAGTACGTGGACATCTCCGGGCTCTACGCCGGTGTTGGCGACGGCCACACGTCCGCGCAGGCGGTCATGGAGAAACTCGTCGAAAGTCTCGGCGGGAAGGAAAGCGCCGACGACGACATCACCGAAGTCAGCATCCCCACCCAGGTCACCAAGGCTCGTTTCTCGGACTCGGGTGTGGTGGTCCGCGGAGTTGGCGACGTCTGGGTCAAGCTGGCGCGGTGCTGCACACCCGTTCCGCCAGACCCCATCCTGGGCTTCGTGACGCGCGGATCCGGGGTATCCGTACACCGCACGGACTGCACCAACATTTCCGACCTTAAGGACCAGCCGGACAGGATTGTGGACGTTGACTGGGCGCCCACCCAGTCCAGCGTGTTCCTCGTGGAGATCCAGGTGGAGGCCTTGGACCGCAAGTCCCTGCTGTCCGACGTGACGCGGGTGTTGTCGGACAACCACGTGAACATCCTGGCAGCCAGCGTCCACACGTCCACGGACCGGGTGGCCATCTCAAAGTTCGCCTTCGAGATGGGTGACCCCAAGTACCTGAGCCATGTTCTGAGTGCCGTCCGCCGGATCGACGGAGTGTTCGACGTCTACCGCACCACCGGAAACAAGCGCAGGAGCTAGGAAGGCGAGCTTCTCCAGCGCCGCCCTCTTGTGCGGAACCCGGGGCGAGGCCTCTATGGCGAGGACCAGCAGCCGCAGCCGCACGTCCTGCTGGGGACGCGCCAGCAGCGCCGCAAGTGCAGGAATGGCGCGTTCCGCGTCCACGTGCAGTGCCACGTCCAACGCCGTCCGGAGCGGGCTTGAGACCATGAGCCCGCCCAGGCTGACGACGTCGAAGGGACCCAGCTTGACTTCATGCAGCGTGCAGCCGCGCGTGTTGCGCAGGCTTGAGACACGCCGCTTGGCATCCACCAGCAATGCAAGCCGGTCCGGCTCCGCCGCACACCCGTAGATCCATGCCGCCGTCATCCGGCCTGCCACGACGCGCTGCCTGACTGCCTGGGGGACACCGCCCGCAGCGGCCCGTGCCCGCAGCTGGGGCGAGCCCGGTACTTCCGGCAGCGTATAGCCGTTGTGGTGGAGCCGGGCCAGCAGGCCGTCCGCGGCGAGGGACTGCAGTTCCGGGCCGGCGAAGGGCATCCCCGGCGCATACAGTTCAGGAAAGCGGGGCGCCTGGCTCCCCAAGGGGTGGTCAAGGCCTGGGGCAGCAGGGAAAGCCGGTGGTGTCGCCATTCATCCATCCTGCCCCTTGGCGTTAACAGCCGCAGGCCCGGTTCCGGTTATGTGGATAACCGGAACCGGGCCTGCCCGTTACGGGTAGCGCGGGGTCAGGAAAGCTCGCTGGCCGAACGCTGGATCTGGTCGAGCCAGGCTTGGCGTGCCTCGAGGGCTTCGCGGGCCGCCTTGATCTTGCGCTCGTCGCCGCTCTTTTCGGCTGCGGCCAGGTCCTCCTGCAGGCCGGCGATGGCAGACTCAAGCTGGGACAGCGCGCTGTTGGTGCGTGCCTTCCGCTCGGGGTTGGACCGCTGCCACTGCTCTTCCTCGGCCTGGCGGACAGCGTCCTCCACCTTACGGAGCCCGGCTTCGATCCGGCCCATGTCCGCGCGCGGAACCTTGCCCGCTTCCTCCCAGCGGTCGCGGATGGACTGCAGGGCCTTCTTGGCGGCACCGAGGTCCTTCACCGGAAGGATGCCGTTGGCTTCCTCCAGGAGGGCTTCCTTGACTGTGAGGTTGGAGGCGTACTCCTGGTCGATCTCGTCGTTGGCGGCCTGCCGGTTGGTGAAGAAGACATCCTGGGCAGCGCGGAACCGCGCCCACAGGGCGTCATCGTCCTTGCGGCTTGCCCGCGGGGAGGCCTTCCACTGGTCCATGAGGCGGCGGTATTCACCGGCGGCGAAGCCCCAGTCGGTGGACGTTGACAGCGCCTCGGCTTCGGCAATCAGCTTTTCCTTCGCGGCCTTGGCTGCGGAGTTGTTGCTGTCCAGCTGGGAGAAGTAGGCCCGGCGGTGGCGGTCGAAGACGGTGCGGGCTGCGCGGAACCTCTTCCACAGGGCGTCCTCATTGCTGCGGCCCAGGCGGACACCGCTCTTCTGTGCCGCCTTCCAGCTCTCGAACAGTTCGTTCATCCGTGCACTGGACGTCTTCCACTGCGTCTGGGCCGGGTCCTGGCCGGAAATCTGTTCCGCTTCGGCCACTATGGCCTCACGGGCCGCAAGTTCGGACGCTCGGACGGCCTCGTGCTCGGCCTTCTCCGCCTTTTCGAGCTCGGCGATCTGGGTGGAGAGGGTGTCCAGGCGCGCCTCGGCCGCACGGAGGTCGCCCACCATGTTCCGCTCGGCGAGCTGCTCCCGCAGGTGCGTCACGGTCTTCTGCATGTCGGTGCTGGGGGCCTTCGAGCTGACGCGCTGTTCAAGCAGGACAATCTGGGCCACGACGTCGTCGTACTTCCGCGCGAAATAAGCCAGCGCCTCGTCATCGCTGACGCCCGGGTACTGGCCCACGGGGTGCTCGGCGCCGTCGATGGTGAGGAAGACATGGCCGTCGCCTTCCACCCGGCCCCACTTCGAAGCTTCAGCCAGGGACGTGGCGGGCGGAGCCGGGACCGCCGCAGCGGCGGGGGCGGCTGCCGCCGGCTTGGGGCGGGAGGCGAAAGCCGCGGGGGACGGTGCAGACGGGCGGGGTCCGGGGGCGGGTGCAGCTGCGGCCGCCGGAGCGGAGGGTGCTTCCGCGGCGGGAGCGGCGCCGGCTGCGTGGTCCTCAGCCACTGCAGGCTCCCGGCCGGATTCCTGGCCGTTCATTGCTGCGGCTGCTTCCGTTGCAGGCGTGATGGCTGCGCCGTCCGTGGCGGCCTCCGCCGTCCCGGTCAGTTCTGCTGCTGTTTCGTCGGATTTCTGACTGTCTGTCACCGCTAAAAGTCTTTCGCTTGGAGGGAATACTTCCGTACTGCACCGCGGCCGCGGGCCGGGCTCCTACTTCAGAGAAAACGAGTCTATCGTGACTGGTTGCACAGGTGCGCCGTCCGTGTCGCTGGTGACCGGCGTAATCCCGGCGGCGGCAATGTTGGACACCACGTCCAGTCCGGACGTCACTTTGCCCACCACCGTGTAGCCGCCGGCGCTGTCCGCGGGGATGGTGGTGTCCTTGTAGACAATGAAGAACTGGGTCCCGTTACCGTAGGCGTTGTTGCCTGTCCGGGCCACCGCGATGGTCCCCGCCGGGTAGGTATTGTCCGCGGGGGTGTTTTCCAGGGGACCCCAAGTGTAGTTGGGATCGCCCTTGCCGTCGCCGGTGGGGGAGCCGCACTGCATGACGCCGAAAGCGTCTCCGGTGGTCAGGCGGTGGCAGGTTTTTCCGCTGTAGTAGCCCTCATCGCTGAGGGACTTGAAGACGGCCGCCGCCTGGGGTGCGTTGGTGCCGTCAAGCTCCACGCCCAGGGGGCTTCCGTTAAGCACCAGCTCGCCGGTGAACGTCTTTCCGGCGGCGGTATCTGCGGCCGGAATGTTGGGGCCGTTGGTGGCCTGGGCGGATGGAGTGGCGGAGGCTGACGGGCTGGTGAGGCCGGCTTCGGCGGCAGCAAATTCATCCTCCGTGGGGTTGCCGGCAAAGGCCGTGAGTTGGAGTACGACGGCGAGGACCACGGCGGCGGCTCCGGCACCGGCGGCCACGAGGTTGTCGCGCTTGCGCCGCTTCTCCTGGTCCCGCCTCAGCTCGCGCTTGGCTTCCATCTGCTGGATGCGCCGTTTGGCTTCGCGGGCGCTGCGTGAACTGGCCGCCAAGGGTCCTCCTTTTAGTCGGGCTGCTGCGCTCCGGGCAACAGGGCCGAAAGCGCAGGTTTTTTGGCGGCCGGGCCCTGCCGCCCGCGCGCATTAGAGATGCACACCGATGACGCATAAACTGACTGCCGCACATAGTTTATGCATGACTGGCTGGACTGCCGCCGAACAGCGCCCGCATCGCGTGGCCTGCGGCCAGCATCCGGCGCATTAAGAGGAGAACTTCCATGGCACGCACCGCCTCCCTGTCCGGATTCCCCGAGTGGCTTCCCGAGGAGCGGCTGGTGGAACTTCATGTCCTGGACACGCTGCGGCGGGTTTTCGAGCTCCACGGCTTCGCCTCGATTGAGACCCGTGCCGTGGAAACCGTGGGGCAGCTGCTGCGCAAGGGCGAGATTGACAAGGAAGTGTACGGCCTCAGCCGCCTCCAGGAGGACGACAGCGACAACCCCGTCAAGGGTGGCAAAGCGGATCCGCACGCCCTGGCCCTGCACTTCGACCTCACTGTTCCGTTCGCCCGCTACGTGGTGGAAAACGCCGGCTACCTGGCCTTCCCGTTCCGGCGCTACCAGATCCAAAAGGTATGGCGCGGCGAGCGTCCGCAGGAGGGACGTGCCCGTGAATTCACGCAGGCTGATATCGACGTGGTGGGCGACGGCGAACTGCCATTCCGCTACGACGTCGAGATCGCCCTGGTGATCGCTGAAGCATTGAGCGCGCTCCCCATCCCCGACTTCCGGCTGCGGATCAACAACCGGAAGCTGGCTGAAGGCTTCTACCGCGGCATCGGCCTGGACGACACCGCCGGTGTCCTCCGCAGCATCGACAAGCTCGAGAAAATCGGGCCTGAGAAGGTGGCCGAGCTGCTCAAGTCCGAGCTGGGCGCCACCGATGAACAGGCACGGAAGGCACTGCAGCTGGCCGCAATCAGGACGGAGGACACCTCCTTCGTGGCCCAGGTGCGTGCCCTCGGCGTATCCAATGAGCTGCTGGATGAAGGGCTGGATGAGCTGGAGCAGGTCATCGACGCCGCAGTCCAGCGCGCCCCGGGCAAAGTGCTGGCAGACCTGAGCATCGCCCGCGGCCTGGACTACTACACCGGCACCGTGGTGGAGACCGTCCTGGTGGGCCACGAGCAGCTGGGTTCCATTTGCTCCGGCGGCCGGTACGACGCCCTCGCCTCCAAGGGCAACCGGAAGTTCCCCGGCGTCGGCCTGTCCATCGGCGTGACCCGGCTGGTGTCCCGCATCCTCAGCCAGGACCTGGCCAGGGCTTCACGCTCGGTTCCCACCGCCGTCCTTGTAGCCCTCACCTCCGACGACAGCTGGGGTGCCGCACAGGATGTTGCGGCCCAGCTGCGCAGCCGCGGCATTCCCACGGAGGTGGCGGCCAAGGCCGAGAAGTTCGGCAAGCAGATCAAGTTCGCCGACCGGCGCGGCATCCCCTTTGTTTGGTTCACGGACGACGACGGCACCCACCAGGTGAAGGACATCCGCACCGGCGAGCAGGTTGTGGCAGCCCCCGAAACCTGGATGCCGCCGTCGGAGGACCTTTCGGTGCAGGTGGCCAGCGCGGAGCCCGCTGCCGTTTAGCCGGATTGCCCGCAGCAGGGGCCGCCATGGGGCGGCGGCGCCTGTCCACCGGGTAAACTCGGACAGGACTGTTCCTGCAACGGTCCTTTTATATCTCCCACAGTTTTCCCCCTGATCTCTCTAGAAAGGCGTGCTGTGCTGCGCACACATGACCTCGGATCCCTTCGTTCCGAGCACATTGGACAAACCGTAACCCTGGCCGGCTGGGTGGGCCGCCGCCGTGATCACGGTGGCGTGGCATTCGTGGACCTGCGCGACGCCTCCGGCGTGGCCCAGGTGGTAGTCCGCGAGGAAGAGGTCTTCCACGGGCTGCGCAATGAGTACGTCCTGCAGGTCACCGGCACTGTTTCCAAGCGCCCCGAGGGCAACGAAAACCCGGCCCTGGCCACCGGCGACATTGAGGTCATGGCGGACAAGGTGGTCATCCTGAACACCTCGGACCCCCTGCCGTTCCAGATCGACGAGCACGTGGAAGTGGGCGAGGAAGCGCGCCTCAAGCACCGCTACCTGGACCTCCGCCGCCCCGGCCCCAGCCGCAACCTGCGGCTGCGCTCCGAAGCCAACCGGGTGGCCCGCGAACTGCTCCACCGGGACGGCTTCGTGGAGATTGAGACCCCTACCCTGACGCGTTCGACGCCGGAAGGCGCCCGCGACTTCCTGGTTCCGGCCCGCCTGGCGCCCGGTTCCTGGTATGCGCTGCCGCAGTCCCCGCAGCTGTTCAAGCAGCTGCTGCAGGTGGGCGGCTTCGAGAAGTACTACCAGATTGCCCGCTGCTACCGGGACGAGGACTTCCGCGCCGACCGCCAGCCGGAGTTCACCCAGCTGGACATCGAGGCGAGCTTCGTTGACCAGGACGACATCATCACCCTCGGCGAAAACATCGTCCAGGCCGTATGGCGCCTCATCGACGTCGAAATCCCCACGCCCATCCAGCGGATCACCTACGCGGACGCCATGGCCCGGTACGGCTCGGACAAGCCGGACCTGCGGTTCGGCCAGGAACTGACCGAGCTCACCGAGTTCTTCAAGGACACCAACTTCGGCGTGTTCAAGGCACCGTACGTCGGCGCCGTCGTCATGCCGGGCGGCGCCTCGCAGGCCCGCCGCGCCCTGGACGCCTGGCAGGAATGGGCCAAGCAGCGCGGCGCCAAGGGCCTGGCCTACGTCCTGTACAAGGAGGACGGCGAACTGGCAGGTCCGGTGGCCAAGAACCTGACGGACACCGAGCGCGCCGGCCTAGCCGACGCCGTCGGCGCCAAGCCGGGCGACTGCATCTTCTTCGCCGCCGGCGAGAAGACCCCGTCCCGCGCGCTCCTCGGCGCGGCACGGGTGGAGATCGGCCACCGCACCGGCCTGATCAACCCCACCGACTGGGCCTTCTGCTGGGTTGTCGACGCCCCCATGTTCGAACCGGCAGCCGCCGCGGTTGCTTCCGGCGACGTGGCAGTCGGCGCCGGACAGTGGACCGCCGTGCACCACGCCTTCACCTCGCCCAAGCCCGAGTTCCTTGACACCTTCGACAAAGACCCGGAGTCCGCGCTGTCCTACGCGTACGACATCGTGTGCAACGGCAACGAGATCGGCGGCGGTTCCATCCGTATCCACCAGCGTGACGTGCAGGAACGCGTCTTCGAACTGATGGGCCTGGACAAGGAGGACGCGCAGACCAAGTTCGGCTTCCTGCTCGAGGGCTTCAAGTACGGCGCCCCTCCGCACGGCGGCATTGCCTTCGGCTGGGACCGCGTTGTCTCCCTCCTGGCGGGCGTGGATTCGATCCGCGACGTCATCGCGTTCCCGAAGTCCGGCGGCGGCCACGATCCGCTGACCGACGCACCGGCCCCGATCACGCCGCAGCAGCGCAAGGAAGCCGGCGTGGACTTCAAGCCCGAGGCGGTTAAGCCGGTTGAGGCCAAGAAGGCCGAAGCAATCGCGAAGTAAGCAGGAACAAGCTGCATGACAGGAGGCTTCCCGGCCGTGCCGGGGAGCCTCCTGCCGTTGATGAAGGAGGTCCGGTGGCCACTGGCGGGACCGGCATAAAACCAGCGCCGGCAGTAGGTGATGCTGCCTGGGACGTTGAGGCAGCAATGGACGCCGCCTGGCCTGCCCCGGAACGGCACCAGGCCGGCGGCTGGGTGTTCCGTGCCGCCGGCGGGGTCACCCAGCGGGCAAACTCAATCTGGCCGCGGAATCCTGGCGGTACTGAAGCGCCGCCGGTGCTGTTGCGGGACGCGCGCGCCTGGTACCGCTCACGGCGGCTGCCGGTGATCTTCCAGGTGCCCGCCGGCGCCCGGACGGCCACGCTAAACGAGCTCCTCGACTCCGAAGGGTTCACCCGGCAGTCCGAGACGCTGGTCATGACCCGCGGTCCCCTGCCCGATGCCGCCACGGCGGATGCTTCGGTGGAGATCCGCAACGAGCCGTCGGCCGACTGGCTGAAGGTGTGGTGGGCGGTGGACGGACGGGGCGGCGCGGATGCCCTCGCGACCGCCAGGGACATCCTCAAGGGCTGCCCTTCCCTGTACGCGCTGGTGAGGGACGACGCCGGCCGGCCGGCCGCCGTCGGACGCCTCGCCATTCCCGGCGGGGACGCAGCGCAGCGGGGCCGGGACACAGCGCAGCGGGGCGGCATCTACTGCATGGCCACGCTGCCGGACGCACGCCGGCGCGGCTATGGCACCAGCGTCCTGCGCGCGCTGCTCAACGCCGGTTCCGCACAGGGGCTGGATGGCTACTGGCTGCTGGTGACCGCCGCAAACCGGTCCGCCCAGGAGCTTTACGCCCGGGCCGGTTTCCGGGAGGCCGGCCGCTACCTGTACCGGCAGGAACGGCCGCGGCGCGCACCGACGGGCTGCTGAGCAGGGATCCGCTAGGAGGACGGGGTGTCGGCTACCTGCACCCGGACAGAGCAGGCGTCCGCGGCAGCTTTCTTCAGTACAGCCAGCCGCGGTTCGGGGACGTCGAGGTAGGGCAGCCGGGGCAGGCGCGCATAGTCCTTCAAAGCCGGATGCCCGAGGACCAGGTCAGCCAGGGCCCGGTCACCGCCGGGGACCACGTACTCGAAGGCTTCCCGGCTGAACACCTCCGCCGCCTGATGCGCCACCGCTTCCACCAGCGCATCCGCCTGGTTGGCCCGGCGCCGGGCAAACCTCTGCTGGGACTGGCCCCCGGCGGCCGTCTTGCCCTGGACGTACCGCGTTCCCGCCTTGGCGGCCAGCAGTTCCCCTTCCGCGGCGACGCCGATGCCGTAGCCGCCGCGCCTGACCAGGAGCAGGCCAAGCCGCCGCGGCTGGGCCGCGAGGCTGGCCAGCCGTTCGAGGGCGTCGGTGCCCCGGCCGGGCCGCCCGTCCGCCGGCCAGGGTGCCTGCAGCAGCGCGGAGGCGCCGTCGCCGGCGACCAGCCGCAGCCCGTCGTCGTCATCCGAGAGGCCGTACCCGCCGTGCGAGGCAGCAAACCGCTCGGCCCAGCCGGCAAGGCGGCTGCCCGGCACGAATGCCGTCCGGACAGACTGTGGCCGGACGCCGGGGGATTTCGGTTGGGTCATGGCGGCATCCTTCGGAAGCTGGCTGGCGGCGGGAAAGCCGGACGAGTCCAAGTAGCCTATCTATGTGGAAGATCTCTTCGGGCACGGGCCGGGCAATGACGACGACGGCGACGACGGTGCGCCAGCCGCCCGCCGGAGTGCCGGGGGAGCGGGCAGTGCCTCCCCGCGCGGTCCGCTCGCGGTCCGGATGCGTCCGCGCACCCTCGATGAGGTGGTTGGCCAGCAGCACCTCCTGGGCCAGGGCTCACCCCTCCGCCAGCTCGCTGCCGGAGCCGGAGCGGACACGTCCGGCCCCGCCGGACCCAGTTCATTAATACTTTGGGGGCCGCCGGGCACGGGAAAAACCACCCTGGCGCACGTCATCGCCCGCGGTCCGGGCCGGAAGTTCGTTGAGCTGTCAGCCATCACCGCCGGAGTCAAGGACGTCCGCCGGGTGATGGACGAGGCCCTCACCGCCCGCGACCTCTACAAGACCACCACTGTCCTGTTCCTGGACGAGATCCACCGCTTCAACAAGGCCCAGCAGGACGCGCTGCTTCCCGGCGTCGAAAACCGCTGGGTGGTCCTGGTGGCCGCCACCACGGAAAACCCGTCGTTCTCGGTAGTGTCCCCGCTGCTGTCACGCTCCCTGCTGCTGACCCTCAAACCGCTCACTGACGCGGACATCGAAGGGCTCCTGGTCCGGGCGGTGCAGGATGCGCGCGGCCTCGACGGCAAGGCCGAACTCGATGACGAGTCGCTGGCCCACCTGGTCCGGCTTTCCGGCGGCGACGCCCGGCGCGCACTGACCGCCCTGGAAGCGGCTGCAGGCGTGGCTTTCGGGGACGCCGATGACGCCGCAGGTGCCGATGCCGGCCCGGTGAGGGTGGAACTCAAGCACACCGAGCGGGCCCTGGACGTGGCAGCCGTCCGCTACGACCGTGCCGGGGACCAGCACTACGACGTCGCCAGCGCCTTCATCAAATCCATCAGGGGGTCCGACGTCGACGCCGCGCTGCACTACCTGGCCCGGATGCTCGAGGCGGGGGAGGACCCGCGCTTCGTGGCCCGCCGGATCGTGATCTCCGCTGCCGAGGACGTGGGCATGGCCGATCCCACCGCGCTGCAGACAGCCGTCGCCGCGGCGCAGGCGGTCCAGCTCATCGGCATGCCCGAAGGCAGGATCATCCTGGCGGAGGCGGTGGTGCACCTGGCCACGGCGCCGAAGTCCAACGCCGCCTACATGGGCATCAACCAGGCCATCGCCGACGTCCGTGCCGGCATGGGCAACGGCATCCCGGCGCACCTGCGCGACTCGCACTACCCCGGTTCCAAGCAGCTGGGCCACGGCCTGGGCTACAAATACGCCCATGATGCCCCGCATGCGGTAGCAACCCAGCAGTACCCGCCGGACGACCTGGTGGGGAAGGACTACTACCGGCCTACGGGCAACGGCGCCGAGCGGGACATCGCGGTGCGGCTGGAGCGCCTGCGGAGGATTGTCCGGGGGAAGTAGCCCCATGGTAGGATGGATGTTTGTCTGGCAAGGCACGGACGCACAATCCCCTTGAATTTCCTTCGAGCTGGTTATGCCCTGTGCCCAGTAGCAAAAGGCAGCGGTTGGCCGATGCTCTCCATCGTGGAGGCCAGTAACACTGACACACCGCAGATATTGGAAGGACACAAGTGGCTAACAACACTCGTGCTCGCCGTCAGGCCCGCCTCTCGCGGTCCCTCGGCATCGCTCTGACCCCCAAGGCCGCCAAGTACATGGAGCGCCGCCCGTACGGCCCCGGTGAGCATGGCCGTGCCCGCAAGAAGCAGGACTCCGACTACGCCGTACGTCTGCGCGAAAAGCAGCGCCTGCGCGCCCAGTACGGCATCCGCGAAGCACAGATGACCCGTGCCTTCGAAGAAGCCCGCCGCACCAAGGGCCTGACCGGTGAGAACCTCATCGAACTGCTCGAAATGCGCCTTGACGCCCTGGTCCTGCGTGCCGGCTTCGCCCGCACCATCGCCCAGGCCCGCCAGCTGGTTGTGCACCGCCACATCATGGTTGACGGCATCCGCGTGGACCGTCCGTCGTTCCGCGTCGGCGAGGGCCAGCTGGTCCACGTCCACAGCCGCAGCGAAACCATGGTTCCGCTCCAGGTTGCAGCAGCCGGCGCCCACCGCGACGTCCTGCCTGCCGTCCCCGCTTACCTGGACGTCAAGCTCGAGGCACTGCAGGCCCGCCTGGTCCGCCGCCCCAAGCGCTCCGAAATCCCGGTGACCTGCGAAGAGCAGCTCGTCGTCGAATTCTACGCACGCTAATCCCAGCAGCGTATCCAAAGAAGCCCGTGGCAAGCGCCGCGGGCTTCTTTGTATGTAAGGTACTTGGGGGACATCTGCAAGAACGCGCTTCCTGGGCGCGCGCAGGATGGACCAAACCACAGAATTCGAGGAGATGAACGTCTATGTCTGGTGGCGATATCGCCGGCCTGATCGCTGCCGGGGTATTTGCGCTCCTGGTGCTGCTGCTCGCCGTGCCCATCCTGAAGCTGGGGAAGGTGTTTGACGAGGTGCGGACGGCCATCAGGTCCATCAGCGACGGCGCCACGCCCCTGATGGACGAGGTCACCGCCACGGTTTCCACCACCAACCAGCAGCTCAAGAAGGTTGACGGGATTTCCTCCAACGTCTCCGACGCGTCCGCGAACCTCTCCGCGCTGTCCTCCCTGGTTGCCGCCACGGTAGGGTCACCGCTCATCAAGGTGGCGGCGTTCAGCTACGGCGTGCGCACCGCGCTGGCCAACCGCAAGAAGCCCGCAGCCGGCCGCCGCAGCCGCTAAGTCCCGAAAGAACCAAAATGAAACGACTTGTCTGGATGGGAATCGGCGTGGCGATCGGAATCATCGCCTTCCGCAAAGTAAGCGAGGCGCAGTCCAGCCTGGGGCCGGAAGGCCTCAACCGGGCGGTGGGCCGGCTCGCTGACGGCGTGTACGAATTCGCCGACGCCGTCCGGGACGGCATGCGCGAACGGGAAACGGACCTTCGCGCCGCCCTGGGCGTCGAGGCGGAAGCCGCCCGCCACTGACCGGCAGGCCCCCAGCCTTTGCCGGCCGGAACAACACCGGCAGGATCCGTCCCCGGACTCCTGCCAACTGAACGAACTATCCGCGCGGGTGCGCGGACCAAGAAGGGTAAGTAAACAGCTCATGAAGTCGCAGGAGATCACAAAGCGCTGGGTGGACTTTTTTGTCAGCAAGGGCCACACGGCGGTTCCCTCCGCGTCGCTGGTCTCCAGCGACCCCTCGCTGCTGTTCACGGTTGCCGGCATGGTGCCGTTCATTCCCTACCTCACTGCCCGGGAAGAAGCCCCCTATTCCCGCGCCACCAGCGTGCAGAAGTGCATCCGCACCGGCGATATCGAGGAAGTGGGCAAGACCGCCCGGCACGGCACGTTCTTCCAGATGTGCGGCAACTTCTCCTTCGGCGACTACTTCAAGGAAGACGCCATCAAGTACGCCTGGGAACTGCTCACCAGCAGCGTTGCCGACGGCGGATACGGCCTCGAGGCCGAGCGTCTCTGGGTCACGGTCTACGAGGAGGACGACGAAGCGAAGGACCTGTGGCTGAAGAACACGGGTGTCCCCGCCGAGCGCATCCAGAAGATGGGCAAGTCGGACAACTACTGGCACACCGGCCAGCCGGGCCCCGCAGGCCCCTGCTCGGAGATCTACTACGACCGCGGCCCCGCCTACGGGGTGGAGGGCGGTCCCGAAGCGGACGACAACCGCTACGTCGAGATCTGGAACCTCGTGTTCATGCAGTACCAGATCGATAACGTCCGCTCGAAGGTGGATTTCGACATCGTTGCCGACCTGCCGAAGAAGAACATTGACACCGGCCTGGGCATGGAACGCCTGGCGATGATCCTGCAGGGCGTCGAGAACATGTACGAGACCGACCAGGTCCGTCCCGTCATCGACAAGGCTGCCGGGCTGTCCGGCAAGGAATACACCTCCGCCGAGTCCGACGACGATCCGCACCACACGGACGACGTCCGCATGCGCGTGGTGGCCGACCACATCCGGTCAGCCCTCATGCTGATCGCCGACGGCGTGGTCCCGTCCAACGAGGGACGCGGCTATGTCCTGCGCCGTCTCATCCGCCGCGCCGTGCGTGCCATGCGGCTCCTCGGCGTTGAGCAGGCCTGCCTGCCTGACCTCCTGCCCGCGTCCCGCGACGCGATGAAGGGCGTCTACCCGGTGGTGGAGACCGACTTCGACCGGATCAGCCGGATCGCTTACGCCGAAGAGAAGGCCTTCCTGCGCACCATCGCCTCCGGCACCGCTCGGCTTGAGGAAGCCGTGGTGGCTTCCAAGGCCGCCGGCAAGCCGCTGTCCGGCGAGGACGCCTTCACCCTGCACGACACCTATGGCTTCCCGATCGACCTGACGCTGGAAATGGCCGAGGAAGCCGGGCTGAAGGTTGACGAGGCCGAATTCCGCAGCCTCATGCAGGAACAGCGCAAGCGCGCCCAGGCGGACGCCAAGGCCAAGAAGGGCGGGCACGCGGACATCTCCGCGTTCCAGGAACTGCTGGGCGAAGGCGAAACGGTGTTCACCGGCTACACCGAGCTCGACGGCGAGTCCCGGGTCCGCGGCATCATCCATGGCGGGCAACGGGTGGCCCACGCAGCCACCGGCGACGAGATCGAGCTCGTGCTCAGCGAGACGCCCTTCTACGCCGAAGCCGGCGGCCAGGCCGCCGATACCGGCCTGATCACCGGTGACGGTTTCGTCGTCGAGGTCCTCGATGTCCAGCGCCCCGTCAAGGGACTGAGCGTGCACAAGGCGATCGTCCGCGAGGGCGAGATTCCGGCTGACGCGCTGGTGCGCGCCGCCGTCGACCGTGAACGCCGCCATGCAGCAGAGCAGGCGCACACGGCAACGCACATCGTGCACGCCGCCCTGCACCAGATCCTGGGGCCCGAAGCCACCCAGCGCGGATCCTTCAACAAGGCCGGCTACCTGCGCTTCGACTTCGCCTGGGGCGAAGGCCTGAGCCCCGCCACCCGGTCCGAAGTCGAGGAAGTTTCCAACCTCGCCATCCGCAACAACTATGCGGTGGAAACCAAGGTGATGGCGCTGGCAGAAGCCAAGGCCATGGGTGCCATGGCGCTCTTCGGCGAGAACTACGGCAGTGAAGTCCGCGTGGTGGAGATCGACGGCGCCTGGTCCCGCGAACTCTGCGGCGGCACCCACGTTGCCAACACCTCGCTGATTGGCAGCCTCTCCCTGCTCGGCGAACAGTCCGTGGGTTCGGGAAACCGCCGCGTGGAGGCTTTCGTGGGCATGGACGCGTTCCGGCACCTCGCCGCAGAGCGGGCGCTGGTGACGGAACTCACCGAAATGCTGAAGGTGCCCTCCGGGCAGCTGGCTGACCGGATCGCCGCCACCCTCGCCAAGCTCAAGGCGACCGAGAAGGAACTGGAGCGCCTGCGCAAGGAGCAGCTGGCGGCAGCCGCAGCCCAGCTGGTCGGCAGCGCCCGGGACGCCGCCGGTGTCAGCGTGATCGCCCACGATGCCGGCACGGTCAGCGGCGCGGACGACCTGCGCGGCCTGGCCCTGGACCTGCGGAACCGCCTGGGCTCCGCAGCGGCCACCGTGGCCGTGGCGGGCGTGGCCAACGACCGCCCCGTCATCCTGGTGGCCACCAATGAAGCAGCGCGCGACGCCGGCGTGAAAGCAGGTGCCCTGGTGCGCCTCGCTGCCGGGATCCTTGGCGGTGGCGGCGGCGGCAAGGACGACGTCGCCCAGGGCGGCGGAACGGACGCCGGCAAGGTGGGTGCCGCCCTGGCAGCCGTCGTCGACGCCGTCGAACGGCGCTAACCCTGCCATGACCAATCCTGCAGCTGCCGGCGGCTACCCCCAGGGCGTGAAACTGGGGGTGGACGTCGGCACCGTCCGGGTCGGGGTGGCCATCTGCGACCGCGACTCGATCCTCGCCACGCCCTACAAGACGCTGGACCGGAACCCGAAAAAGAACTCCGACGTCAAGCTCATCGCCAGGCTGGTTGAGGAGCTCGGTGCCGTCCAGGTCATCGTCGGGCTGCCCAGGACCATGAAAGGCGAGGAACACTCGTCCGCACGGATGGCCGGCGACTACGCGGAACTGCTGGTTGCCGAGCTGGCAGCCCGCAGCCTGGAGGTGCCGGTCAACCTCGTGGATGAGCGGCTCAGCAGCGTGACGGCCCACCGCAACCTGCACGAAGCTGGCATGAGCAGCAGGAATCACCGTAAAGTAGTGGATCAGGTCGCGGCGGCAGGGATTCTCCAGCACGCCATCGACATGCAGAAAGCCAGGGGAGCGGATGTCGGCTCACGCGTGACAGCGCCATCCCTGTCCGTGGACCAGAGTGCCGGCGGGGTGGACGAGTCCGTCCCCGGCACTCCGGGGGACACGGCCCGATTTTCAGATAATGGAAGGCAACAGTGAGCCCTGCCAACATTGACGATGCTTCCGGCCCGCTTGACGGCGGGACGGGGAGGCCCCTGACGCGCAAGGAAATCCGGGCGCGGGAAAAGAGCCTCAACACCGGCGGCCAGGGCATTGTTCCCGAGCAGGCTTATGAGACCGGGCATGACGTTCCGCCACCACCCGCCGGGCCGCCCGCGGTTCCTGCGCCGGCCGCTCCGGTGCAAACAGCGGACCCTGCCCCGGTTAACGAGCCGGTCCCGGCTCCTCCCATGATGCCCCCGTCCATCCAGGATGCCGGTCCAGCTGAGCACAATGACGCTGTTCAGCACGAGGACGGGGTGCACGCCGTCCATGAGGAGCCCGCGCTGGTGGGCCAGCAGCATGCCCCTGCAACCCAGCACCTGAACCAGGTCCATCTTCCCGCGCACACCTACCGGGAAGAGCAGGGCTACCGGGACGACCTGGACCACGGGCAGGCCTACCACGACGAGGCTTACCACCATGGGGTCCACCCCGACGACGCCCACCACGGAATCCACCACGACGCCGGGCATCACCACGACGCGCACCACGACGACGGCGGCCACCATGGACTCCTGGCCGGCTCCACGGCGGCGCAGGTAGTGGCCAGGCCCTCCAAGAAGGTCCGGCGCCGGCGCAGGCTGCTGGCACTCTTCCTCACCCTTGCCGTTTTCGTTACGGCCGTGGCTGTCGGTGCACAGTTCCTCAAACCGCTCCTCGGCAGCGGCAAGCCCAGCGACTTCCCTGGCCCGGGAACGGGAGAAGTCCAGGTAACCGTGGAGAACGGCGAAGGCACCCGCTCCGTCGCGGCGGACCTTGAAAACAAGGGAGTGGTGGCCAACGCAGACACCTTCCTGCAGGCGTTCGCGTCCTCGGGGGGAACCCTGTCGCCCGGTGACTACACCTTCAGGTCCGAAATGAAGAACAGCGACGCCGTGGACGTCCTCCTCGGCCAGGACAAGGCCAAGGTCATTTACTTCGCCCTGAGCGCGGGGCTGCGCGTCAACGAATCCCTGGAGGCGATCTCCGAGGGGTCGGGGATCTCTATCCAGGATCTGCAGGCACTCAGCAACCAGCCCGCGCAGTTCGGCCTCCCCGCCAATGCCAAGAACCTGGAAGGCTACCTGGCGCCGGGAGAGCACCGTTTCCCCCTTGGCACCCCGGCGAAGGACATCCTCCAGGCGCTCGTCAACATCACCGTCGATGAACTGAAGTCCCAGGGAATCACCGATCCGGCGAAACAGTACGAAGCCGTGATTGTGGCCAGCATCGTCCAGGCCGAGGGCGGCCAGGCCGAGTACGGCGACGTGGCCGGTGCCATCTACAACCGGCTGAAGCCCAACGACCAGACCAACGGCTACCTCCAGGTGGACTCCGCCGTTACCTACGGCCTGGGCACCAAGAGCTACAACTTCACCGACGAACAGCGCCAGGACAAGTCCAACCCCTACAACACCTACGCCAACCCGGGACTGCCCCCAGGCCCTATCGGTTCGCCGGGCAAGACTGCCATCGACGCCGCAGCGAAGCCTAAGACCAATGACTACCTGTACTGGGTGACCATCAACCTGGACACCAAGGAGACCAAGTTCTCCCGCACGCTGGCGGAGCACAACGTCTTCGTTGAGCAGTACAACGCGTGGTGCATGGCCAACGTGGGCCGCTGCGCATGAGCCTGCGGGCTGCCGTCCTCGGCCACCCGATCAACCACTCGAAATCACCGGCGCTGCACCACGCGGCCTACACCCGGCTGGGGATCGGGATCAGCTACACGGCCATCGACGTCACGGAAGAGCTGCTGCCATCGCTGATGCGGCAGATCCGCGACCAGCCGGGCTGGCGCGGGCTGTCGGTCACCATGCCGCTCAAGACAGCCATGCTCAACGAGGTGGACGAGGTCCGCGGCGTGGCCCGGACGCTCGGCGTGGTCAACACGGTGTCCTTTGAGGAGCACGACGCCGGCCGGAAGATGGTGGGATTCAACACCGATGTTGCCGGGATCGTCAACGCCCTGCGGCACGCCGGGACGGGGACAGCTCCCGCCGCCGTCGTCCTCGGCGGCGGGGGAACAGCGGCCTCTGCCATCGCGGCGCTGAAGGAACTCGGGACGGACCACGTCCAGCTCTTCGTCCGTGACACCTCCAGGACCGGGGAGGTCCGCTCCGCCGCCGCAAGCCTGGGCGTGGACCTGGACATCCGCCGCCTGGCGGACGCGGCGCACCCCACGGCCGCCGCCGACGTCGTCATCTCCACCCTGCCGCCGCGGGCCGCGGACGGGCTGGCAGCCGAAATAGCGGAGCTGAAAACAACCACCCCCGGCGTGCTGCTGGATGTTGCCTACGACCCCTGGCCCAGCCTGGTGGCCTCCGTGTGGCAGGCGGGCGGCGGCGCTGTGGTGCCCGGCCTGGAGATGCTGCTGTACCAGGCGGTGGAACAGGTACGCCTTTTCACCCGCCGCGGCGATGACGTCAATGCGGCCGTCATAGATGTGATGTGCGCCTCAGTCGGCCTTCCCCGACGGGCTTTGTAACCGCCCCCCGTGGCAGGATGGAAGATATGTTGCGTTGGTTGACTGCCGGTGAATCCCATGGTCCGGCTCTGATGGGAATTATTGAAGGCGTCCCCGCCGGTGTGGAAATCACCAGCGGGCACATCGCAGACTCCTTGGCACGCCGCCGCCTGGGCTACGGCCGCGGCGCGCGCATGAAGTTCGAGCAGGACGTTGTGACCATCCTCGGCGGCGTCCGCCACGGCATCACCCAGGGCGGTCCCGTTGCCATCCAGGTGGGGAACACCGAATGGCCCAAGTGGGAGCAGATCATGTCCGCGGACCCCGTGGACCCCGAACTGCTCGCCGACCAGGCCCGCAACGCCCCCCTCACCCGCCCCCGCCCGGGGCACGCCGACTTCACCGGCATGCAGAAGTACGGCTTCGACGAGGCGCGTCCCGTGCTGGAGCGCGCAAGTGCCCGCGAAACCGCCACGCGTGTTGCCATGGGCACCGTGGCCGCAAGGTTCCTCAAGCACCTCGGGATCGAACTGGTCAGCCACACCGTGTCCATCGCCAGCGTGACCGTTCCGGAAGGCCGGCCGCTGCCTGTCCCCGCCGACGTCATTGCCCTTGACGCCGATCCGCTGCGCTGCTTCGACCGCGAAACGTCGGACGCCATGGTGGCCGAGGTGGACGCCGCCCACAAGGAAGGCGAAACCCTTGGCGGCGTAGTGGAGGTGCTTGCCTACGGCCTTCCCCCGGGACTGGGCAGCTACGTGCACTGGGACCGCCGCCTCGACTCCCGGCTCGCCGCCGCCCTGATGGGCATCCAGGCCATCAAGGGAGTGGAGGTCGGTGACGGATTCCGCACCGCTGCGCGCCGCGGTTCTGCCGCCCACGACGAGATCGTCCGCGACGATGCCGGCCGCATCGTCCGTGCGAGCAACCGCGCCGGGGGTATTGAGGGCGGCATGAGCATCGGCGACGTCCTGCGCGTCCGCGCTGCCATGAAGCCGATTGCAACCGTACCCCGTGCCCTGAAGACCATCGACGTCAGCACCGGCGAGCCCGCGAAGGCGCACCACCAGCGCTCCGACGTCTGTGCCGTCCCCGCAGCCGGCGTGGTGGCCGAGGCCATGGTGGCCCTGGTCCTCGCTGAAGCCGTCACGGAGAAGTTCGGCGGCGACTCTGTTGCTGAGACCGCCCGCAACATCAAGGGTTACCTGGACAGCATTCCGGCGTCCCTGGACTCGATCGGCCAGTAGTGCCGCAGCGTAGCAATACAGGTCCTGTCGGCGACCGGCCGATTGTCCTGATCGGTCCCATGGCCGTGGGCAAATCCGCGATCGGGCAGCAACTGGCGCAGCAGCTCCATGTCCCGTTCGTCGACACCGACGCCGTCATCGTTGCCGGGCACGGCTCCATCGCCGAGATCTTCGCCGGCCGCGGCGAGCATGCCTTCAGGGAAATCGAAGCCCGGACTGTCGCCTCCGCCGTAGAAGCGGCGGAAGGGACCGCAACGGTGATTTCGCTCGGCGGCGGTGCAGTCCTGGATTCCGGAACCCAGCAGCTGATCGGCCGCTGCACCGTGGTGTACCTCGAGTGCGACGCCGAAACTGTCGCCAGCCGCATTGCCCGAAACTCCGGGCGTCCGCTGCTGGCCGGGGACGCCCTGGGCCGCTGGACGGCCCTGTTCGCCACCCGCAAGCCTGTTTACGAACGGCTTGCAGATATCACCCTGGACGTTCGTCACGGCACTGTTGCCGAGCTTGGCGAACGGCTCGAAGCAGCACTGCGGAACTACGCAGCTGCCAAACAGGAAGTTGAACAGTGAACGCTTCATCAACAGTGATCAAAGTCACCGGTGAGTCCGCCGCCAACAATTACGACGTCGTCGTGGGGCGGGGCCTGCTCGGTGAACTTCCCGGGCGGCTGGGTGAGCGGGTCCGCCGCGTGCTGGTCATCCATCCGCGTGCCCTGCGGCTCACCGGCGACACGGTGCGTGACGAACTGGCCGCCGCCGGTTTCACCGCCCTGACGGCCGAGATCCCGGACGCGGAAGAGGGCAAGCACATCCAGGTTGCCGCTTTCTGCTGGCAGGTCCTTGGGCAGAACGATTTCACGCGCTCCGACGCCATTGTCGCCGTCGGGGGCGGTGCGGTGACGGACTTGGCCGGCTTTGTGGCTGCCACCTGGCTGCGCGGTGTGAAGGTCATCCACATGCCCACCAGCCTGCTGGGTATGGTGGACGCCGCCGTGGGTGGAAAGACCGGCATCAACACCGCGGAAGGCAAGAACCTGGTGGGCGCCTTCCACCCGCCGGCAGCGGTCCTGGCCGACCTGGACACGCTGGACACCCTGCCCAGGAACGAAATCATTTCGGGCATGGCTGAGGTCATCAAATGCGGTTTCATCGCCGACCCCGCAATCCTGGATCTGGTGGAAAAGGACACCGCGGCTGTTACCGACCCGCACTCCGAGGCCATCCGGGAACTGATCGAACGGGCCATTACCGTCAAGGCAAAAGTGGTGTCGGAGGACCTGAAGGAGTCCGGGCTGCGTGAAATCCTCAACTACGGGCATACCCTGGGCCACGCCATCGAACTGGTGGAACGCTACTCCTGGCGGCACGGCGCGGCCGTGTCCGTGGGCATGATGTTCGCCGCCGAACTGGCCCGCAGCGTGGGACGCCTCAGTGACGCCGACGCCGACCGGCACCGCACCATCCTGGAAGGGCTGGGCCTGCCCGTTACCTACCGCCGCGACCGTTGGCAGGGCCTGCTGGACGGCATGCGCCGGGACAAGAAATCGCGCGGTGACCTGCTGCGGTTCGTCGTGCTCGACGGCGTGGCGAAGCCGGGGATCCTGGACGTGCCGGATACCTCCCTCCTGTTCGCCGCCTACCAGGAGATTGCTTCCTGATGGCGGGCGACATGACGGGAACATCCGACTGGCCGGAGACCGGCTTTCCGGGGATCAGGATCGATCCGGAAACACTGCTGCCTGCCATCGTGAACGAGGATGCCTGCCGCGAAGCACTGGCCGCGTCCACCGACCCCGCGGACCATATCTTCGTCCTGCTGGTGGAAGGCCACGCCGCCGAGGCTGCCGAACTCCTGGCCGAAGCACGGTTCCGGGATCCGGAGTCCTTCCGGCTGCGCGCGTTCGAAGCTGAAGTGCTCCGGGTCTCCAACCGCCCGGACCGTGCGGTGGAACTCTTCCGCCAGCTCCTCAGCGAGGTGCAGGGAACACCGCGCGAAGCCCTCGTGCTGCAGTTCCTGGGCAAGACCCAGTACAGCGCCGGCCAGACGTCCGCGGCGGTGGAATCCTTTGCCCGTGCACTCGACCTGCGGGTGGCGGAGTCGGCTGACGCGGCCCTGATCTACTCGTCCACGGTGGCCCTCCAGCGGGCACGGGACGTCCTGGAACTGGCCTGCTGAACTGCCCCCGCCCTGCTCCGGGAAACCGGCCGGCGGATTACCGGTAGAATGGTTCTTGGATTTTTCCGAACCGCGCGATTTTTGACAAACACGCGCCGGCGGGCCACCTGGCTTGCCCGGCCGGCATAGAACGTCTGACCATCCAGCCAGACAGAGAAACCAGAGGAAACCAGTGGCAACCACTAACGACATCAAGAACGGAACGGTCCTTAAGCTCGAGGGCCAGCTCTGGAACGTCATCGAATTCCAGCACGTCAAGCCGGGCAAGGGTGGCGCCTTCGTGCGGACCAAGATGCGGAACGTGATGTCCGGCAAGGTTGTGGACAAGACGTTCAACGCCGGCCTCAAGATCGAGACCGCCACCGTGGACCGCCGCGATTACCAGTACCTCTACCAGGACGGTGCTGACTTCGTGTTCATGGACACCTCCGACTACGACCAGATCACGGTCTCCGGTGCCACCGTGGGCGACGCCACCAACTTCATGCTCGAAAACCAGATGGTCAACATCGCCATCCACGACGGCACCCCGCTGTACATCGAACTGCCCCCGAGCGTCGTGCTGGAAATCACCTACACCGAGCCGGGCCTGCAGGGCGACCGCTCCTCGGCAGGCACCAAGCCCGCCACGCTGGAAACCGGCTACGAGATCCAGGTCCCGCTCTTCATCGAGAACAACACCAAGGTCAAGGTGGACACCCGCGACGGCAGCTACCTCGGCCGGGTCACTGAGTAGTGAGCGCACGCGGTAAAGCCCGCAGCAGGGCACTGGATGTTCTTTTCGAGGCCGAGCAGCGCTCTGTCTCACCCTTCGACGTCCTGCGGGCGCGCCGGGAAAAGACGGACCAGATCGTCAATCCGTACACCGTGGAAATCGTCGAGGGCGTGGTGTCCCAGCAGGCCGCGATCGATGAGTTCCTGGAGACCTATTCCCAGGGCTGGAGCCTGGAACGGATGCCGTCCGTGGACCGGGCCATCCTGCGGATCGGCACCTGGGAGCTGCTCTACAACGACGACGTGCCGGATGGCGTGGCGGTCAGCGAAGCCGTGGCGCTTGCCAAGACGCTGTCCACCGACGAGTCGCCCCAGTTCATCAACGGACTCCTGGGCCGCCTGCAGCAGCTGAAGCCGTCGCTGCTTGCCTAGCAGCAGCGCCGGGCGAAACATGCCGGAAGGGCCGGCTCCCACGATGGTGGGAGCCGGCCCTTCCGCTTTAATCCGCCGTGGTTCGTGCCTGCCTTACGAGGCCACCGCCGCACGCAGGGCCAGGATCTGCTGCAGCTGCTGCCGTTCCTCCGCCTGGTGCAGCTGCACATCGCGTCCGCTGAGGATCCGCTGGCGGGTGTTGGCAAGCCGGGTGGCAGCCTTCAGGAATTCCTTCATCTGCCGTTTCCGGCCGTAGCTGCCGGCCCAGTTCAGTACGGTGCGGCGCCCCCCGAGTGTGGCCAGGAGTTCCACCTCGGCAGGTGTGAACCAGCCGGCAGCGGAATATTCCAGCAGCCGCTGCCGCGTCAGCCTCTTCTCGGCGACGCGCAGCAGGACAATTCCCGCCACGGCAAGGAAGAAAATGGGCACCTGGACAACGATGTAGTCCAGCAGGAAACCCTGGCCCATGCTGTTCCAGCGGTTGTGCAGGAACATGGCCGGCAGCAGCCCCACAACAAAGGCCGCCACCGAAGCCCCCGCATGCCAGCGGCGGGCTGCGAAGCCCATGATCAGCCCGGTAGTGCCCGTGAAGATGGCATGGGCAAAGGGCGACATGACGCCCCGCAGGAAGAACACCTGGGCGAACTCGCTGGCCGGGCTCGCCGATTCGGCGATGGCCCGGCCGAAGTAGAGGATGTTCTCGGTGAACGCGAACCCGCCGGCAATCGTGAACGCGAAGACCACCCCGTCCACCGGCCCGTCGAAATGCCGCCGGGCCAGGAGGAGCAGCAGGAGCAGGCCCAGGGACTTGGCGAATTCCTCCACGATGGGCGCCTGGACGGTGGCCATGTAGGTCTGTAGGTCTGGGACATCCGAAAACTGGAAGGCCAGGACGAAGAAGGGCTGGATCAGGAGGGTGGCGGCGATGGACACGGCAGCGCCCCACGTGAAGGCGAAGAAGAGCAGCCGCTTCGGCTCGGGCTCCCACTTGTCGATCACATAGACCGCCAGCAGCACCACCGAGAGCGGCAGCAGCGAGGCCAGGAACCCGATCAGGAAGCCGGCAGCACCTGTATTGGACAGCAGGAACGGCACCACCAGGAACAGGCTGAGGAACGCGAGGGCGCCGCCGGCCACCGTCAGCCCGAGCAGTCCTCCGCTGGTCCGCGCCGACCTCAGCGCGGTTCCCTGCACCTGGGGCGGCAGCACTGCCTCCACCGGCCTGCCCTGGTGCCCCGGCGCAGGCCGGTAGTTTTCGGGCTGCACGTGTCCCATCCAGCTGGGGTTGGCCTGGCGGGGGAGCGGGGAGGCCGGGCCGGAGTACGGATCTTCGGGCCACCCGGGCGATGGCTGGCGGGGATGCGTCGACATACCCGAAAGCCTAGGTGTACCGCGCCACCCATCCAAGGATCCTCCCGCCGCGGCGGCCCCGGATGTGACCATCACCGCGTTCTGCCGGGACCGGCCAGCGGGACGCCGTGTGGTAATTTTGGAACCGCACATGATCCTTTTTTAATTCCGTCCTGTGAGGCGGGGAAAGGGGAGACGAGCGTTGACTTCTGTCACCAGCGCACCGGTTCCAGCCAGGACAGTCCTGAATTCGGCTGACATTGACCGTGCCCTCACTCGTATCGCCCATGAGATCCTCGAGGCCAACAAGGGGTCCAAGGACCTGGTCCTGCTGGGCATCCCGCGCCGCGGCTACCCGCTGGCAGTCCGGCTCGCGGGAAAAATCGCCGCTGCGGACAGCTCCGTTGACGCTGCCGCCATCGTTGGCCAGCTCGACGTCACCATGTTCCGGGACGACCTCTCGCACCAGGGAACCCGGCCGCCCTATCCCACCAAGCTTCCGCGCACCGGCATCGACAACAAAGTTGTGGTGCTGATCGACGACGTCCTCTACTCGGGGCGCACCATCCGCGCCGCCCTGGACGCACTCATCGACCTGGGCCGTCCCCGCATTGTCCGGCTGGCTGTGCTGATCGACCGCGGCCACCGTGAACTGCCTATCCGCGCCGACCATGTGGGCAAGAACCTGCCCACGTCCTCCTCCGAGAAGGTCCGGGTCCGGCTCGAAGAAACGGACACACCCCCCGGCGGCACCCCCACCAACGAAGTAGTGATCGAAGGCGGCTCGTGAAGCACCTGCTCTCCACCCAGGACCTTAGCCGTTCCAACGCCATCAGCATCCTGGACACCGCCGAGGAGATGGCAGCCGTGGGCGACCGGGAAGTCAAGAAGCTGCCCGCGCTGCGCGGCCGCACGGTGGTGAACCTCTTTTTCGAAGACTCCACCCGCACCCGTATCTCGTTCGAAGCCGCTGCCAAGCGACTCTCCGCCGACGTCATCAACTTCGCAGCCAAGGGATCATCGGTGTCAAAGGGCGAGTCCCTGAAGGACACGGCCCAAACCCTTTCCGCGATGGGCGCGGACGCCGTCGTCATCCGTCACTGGGCATCGGGTGCCCCGCACCGGCTGGCCGCTACGGACTGGATCGACGCCGCCGTCATCAACGCCGGCGACGGCACCCACGAGCACCCCACGCAGGCACTGCTGGATGCGTTCACCATGCGCCGGCACTGGGCGCGGCTGTCCGGCACGGGCTCGGAGGGCGCCGACCTGAAAGGGATGCGCGTGGCCATCGCCGGCGACGTCCTGCATTCCAGGGTGGCCCGCTCCAACGTCTGGCTCCTGCGTACGCTCGGGGCAGACGTCACGCTGGTGGCACCGCCCACCTTGCTGCCCATCGGCATCGAAAAATGGCCCTGCAAAGTCAGTTACGACCTGGACGACACGCTGGCGCAGGGCGTGGACGCCGTCATGATGCTCCGGGTCCAGGGTGAACGGATGAACGCGTCGTTCTTCCCCAGCACCCGCGAATACTCGAGGCGCTGGGGCTTCGACGACAACCGCCTGCGGGCGCTGGACCGCCTCGGCATGAAGGACACCATCATCATGCACCCGGGCCCCATGAACCGCGGCCTGGAGATTTCCGCGGCCGCCGCCGATTCGCCCCGGTCCACCGTCCTGGCCCAGGTCCGCAACGGCGTGTCCGTGCGGATGGCCGCCCTGTACCTGCTGCTCTCCGGGGACACCCGTGAACCAGCCCAACCGGTCCTGGCCACGGCCGGCACCGCCCATACCAAGGAGAGCAACTGATGGCAGGCAACACCGGAACCTATCTGATCCGCGGCGCCTCGATCCTGGGCGGCGAACCGGCGGACCTGCTGATCCGGGATGGCGTCATTGCCGAAACCGGGACCGGCCTGTCCGCCGGCGATGCAAGAGTTATTGACGCAGCAGGCCTGGTGGCCCTGCCCGGCATGGTGGATGTGCACACGCACCTTCGCGAGCCGGGCCGGGAAGACGCGGAGACCGTGGAAACGGGAACCCGCGCCGCGGCACTTGGCGGCTACACCGCCGTGCACGCGATGGCGAACAGCACCCCCGTGGCGGACACCGCCGGAGTGGTGGAGCAGGTCTACAGCCTCGGCCGCACCGCCGGCTGGGTGGACGTGCGCCCGGTTGGCGCCGTCACCGTGGGCCTCGCCGGCGAGCAGCTCGCCGAACTCGGTGCCATGGCAGACTCCCGTGCCCGGGTGCGGATGTTCTCCGACGACGGCATCTGCGTCCACGACCCCGTGCTGATGCGCCGCGCCCTGGAATACGTCAAGGCGTTCGACGGCGTCGTTGCCCAGCACGCGCAGGAACCCCGCCTGACCGCCGGTGCCCAGATGAACGAGGGCGAAGTTTCCGCAGTCCTCGGACTGACCGGATGGCCCGCCGTCGCCGAGGAAAGCATCATCGCCCGCGACGTCCTGCTCGCCCAGCACGTGGGCTCCCGCCTGCACGTCTGCCACGTGTCAACGGCCGGATCGGTGGAGATCATCCGCTGGGCCAAGGAACGCGGGATTGACGTCACCGCCGAGGTCACGCCGCACCACCTGCTGCTCACGGACGACCTGGTCCGCAGCTACGATCCTGTCTTCAAGGTCAACCCGCCGCTGCGTACCGACGCCGACGTCCAGGCCTTGCGTGCGGGGCTGGCCGACGGCACCATCGACGTCGTGGGTACCGACCACGCCCCGCACCCCAGCGAGCACAAGGAATGCGAGTGGGCGCAGGCCGCCATGGGCATGACCGGGCTGGAAACAGCCCTGTCCGTGGTGCAGCACACCATGATCGAAACGGGCCTGATGACCTGGGCCGACTTCGCCCGCGTCACCTCCACCGCGCCGGCCAGGATCGGTCGCCTGGGCGACCAGGGCCGTCCCCTGGAAGCAGGGGAGCCCGCCAACCTCATCCTGGTGGACCCGGCGGCACGCTGGACCGTGGACCCGTACCGGATGGCCACCATGGGACGGAACTCGCCATTCAAGGGCCGCGAACTGCCCGGCAAGGTGGTGGCCACGTTCTTCAAGGGGCACCCCACCGTCCTGGACGGCGAACTGAACGCACCGTACCCGTACGCAACCGCTCCGGCAGGCGCCGCCTGATGGACAAAATCCTCCCCGGACTGGCGATGCTGGCGGTCGTCGCCGTCGTCTTCGTCCTGCTCGCCATCGGCTGGCGGAACCGCCTGAAGCGCCAGTCCGACGTCGAACAGCTGCCTCCCGTGCCCGCGGCACCCGGCGAACCGCTCACCACAGCCGAGGGCCAGTACGTTGCCACCACCACCGGCGGCGACTGGCTGGACCGGATCGCCGTGCACGGCCTGGGCATCCGGACCAACGCCACCCTCTCGGTGTACCCCCACGGCGTCCTTTTCGACCGCTCCGGTGCCCCGGCGCTGTACATTCCCGCGGCCGCGCTCGGCGGCGTCCGGCAGGACAGCGGGATGGCCGGAAAGTTCGTCGAGAAGGACGGGCTGCTGGTGCTGACCTGGCTGCACGGCTCCCACGAGCTGGACACCGGGTTCCGCACCCGCCGCGCCGCGGACAAGGACACGCTCTACGCAGCACTCCAGGAATTAATCTCCTCAGCCCCGGCCGCAGGTGCCAACAGTGGAAAGTAAGACAGTGACGGATACGCCCGCAGCAAACACGCCAGCAGCCACAGACCCAGCAGTGAAAGCGAATACAGTGACAGCAACTACCTCCGCTCCGGCAGCCCTCGTCCTCGAAGACGGCCGCATCTTCCGCGGAACCAGCTACGGCGCCACCGGAACGGCGCTGGGCGAAGCGGTTTTCGCCACCGGCATGACCGGGTACCAGGAAACCATCACGGACCCCTCCTACGCGCGGCAGCTGGTGGTCCAGACCGCCCCGCATATCGGCAACACCGGCGTCAACAGCGAGGACGCCGAGTCCCGCCGCATCTGGGTGGCGGGCTACATCGTCAGGGATGCCGCACGCCGGCCGTCCAACTGGCGGTCCGAACGCTCCCTCGACGATGAACTCGTGGAGCAGGGGATCGTCGGCATCCAGGGCGTGGACACGCGCGCCATCACCCGCCACCTGCGGGAGCACAAAACCATGCGGGCCGGCATCTTCTCCGGCGAGGCAGCCCAGGCAACCGACAAGGAACTCCTTGACGCGGTCCTGGCCAGCGCACCCATGGAAGGCGCCCGCCTGGCCGAGGAAGTCAGCGTGGACGAGGCGTACGTCGTGGAACCCAAGGACCACGGCTGGGATGGCGAACCCCGTTTCACCATCGCCGCGGTCGACCTCGGCATCAAGGCCATGACCCCGGTACGGTTCGCCGAACGCGGCGTCCGGGTCCACGTCCTGCCGGCCACCGCCACCCTTGAGGACGTCAAGGCCGTGAACCCGGACGGCTTCTTCATGTCCAACGGCCCCGGCGATCCCGCCACAGCCGAAACGCAGGTCAAGCTGCTCCGCTCCGTCCTGGATGAAAAGCTGCCCTACTTCGGCATCTGCTTCGGCAACCAGATCCTGGGCCGCGCGCTCGGCTTCGGCACCTACAAGCTCCGCTACGGCCACCGCGGCATCAACCAGCCCGTCATGGACCGCCGCACGGGCAAGGTGGAGATCACGTCCCAGAACCACGGCTTTGCCGTGGACGCCCCGCTCGACGGCGCCACCCAGGCTCCGGAGGAGCGCTACGGCCGCGTTGAGGTCAGCCACGTCAGCCTCAACGACGACGTCGTCGAAGGCCTCGCCTGCCTGGACATCCCCGCGTTCTCCGTCCAGTACCACCCCGAAGCCGCAGCCGGCCCGCACGACGCCGCCTACCTCTTCGACCGCTTCATCGAACTGATGGAGGGAACCCGGGACGGCCGCACCGCCAACCTGTCCAAGGAGCCCGTGGACTCCGTGCACAACCCGATCGACCGCGACGCCGCCCCGCAGCAGGGCACCAACAAGACTGAGGACAAGAAGTAATGCCCAAGAGAACAGACCTTAAGAGCGTCCTGGTCATCGGATCCGGACCCATCGTCATCGGCCAGGCGGCCGAGTTCGACTACTCCGGCACGCAGGCCCTGCGCGTCCTCAAAGAGGAGGGCCTGCGGGTCATCCTGGTGAACTCCAACCCCGCCACCATCATGACGGACCCCGAGTTCGCCGACGCCACCTACGTCGAACCCATCACCCCCGAGGTGGTGGAGAAGATCATCGCCAAGGAGCGTCCGGACGCCGTCCTGCCCACCCTGGGCGGGCAGACGGCCCTGAACACGGCCATCGCGCTGGACAAGAACGGCGTGCTCGAGAAGTACAACGTGGAGCTCATCGGCGCCAACATCGCCGCCATCGAACTCGGCGAGGACCGTGAGAAGTTCAAGGGCGTGGTGGAGCGTTGCGGCGCCGAGTCCGCGCGCAGCCACATCATCCACACCATGGACGAGGCCTTCAAGGCCGCCGAGGATCTCGGCTACCCCATGGTGGTCCGCCCCTCCTTCACCATGGGCGGCCTGGGCTCCGGCCTGGCCTACGACGAGGAGGACCTGCGCCGCATCGTCGGCCAGGGCCTGCAGTACAGCCCCACCAGCGAGGTCCTGCTCGAAGAGAGCATCCTGGGCTGGAAGGAATACGAGCTCGAGATGATGCGGGACAAGAACGACAACGTGGTTGTGGTCTGCTCCATCGAGAACTTCGATCCGGTCGGCGTCCACACCGGCGACTCCATCACCGTGGCCCCAGCGCTGACCCTGACGGACCGCGAGTACCAGAAGCTGCGCGACGTCGCCATCGCCGTCATCCGCGAAGTGGGCGTGGACACAGGCGGCTGCAACATCCAGTTCGCCATCGACCCCGCCACCGGCCGCGTGGTGGTCATCGAAATGAACCCCCGGGTGTCCCGTTCGTCCGCCCTGGCGTCCAAGGCCACCGGCTTCGCCATCGCCAAGATCGCCACCAAGCTCTCGCTCGGCTACACCCTGGACGAGATCCCGAACGACATCACCCAGAAGACCCCGGCGTCCTTCGAGCCCACCCTTGACTACGTTGTGGTCAAGGTGCCCCGGTTCGCGTTCGAGAAGTTCCCCGCAGCGGACAACACGCTGACCACCACCATGAAGTCGGTGGGCGAAGCGATGGCCATGGGCCGCAACTTCACCGAAGCCCTGCAGAAGGCCCTGCGCTCCCTCGAGCAGAAGGGCTCGCAGCTGGACTTCAGCAGCGTTCCCGAATGGGAAGTCCCGGAGCTCATCGAAAAGGCCAAGCGCCCCACCACCGAACGCCTGCACCAGGTCCAGCGCGCCCTCCTGGGCGGTGCCACGGTGGAGCAGCTGTTCGAAGCCACCAAGATCGACCCGTGGTTCCTTGACCAGCTCCAGCTGCTCAACGAGATTTCCCGCGAAATCCGGCAGGCCGGCGCCCTCACCAAGGAGATGTTGCAGCGCGCCAAGCGCCACGGCTTCTCGGACGAGCAGATCGGAACGCTCACGCACAACTCCGAAGCCGTGGTCCGTGGCGTCCGGCAGGCCCTCGGCATCCGCCCGGTCTACAAGACAGTGGACACCTGCGCCGCCGAATTTGCCGCCTACACCCCGTACCACTACTCCGCTTACGACGAAGAGGACGAGGTGGCGCTGCACTCCAAGCCGTCCGTCCTCATCCTGGGCTCCGGGCCCAACCGGATCGGCCAGGGCATCGAGTTCGACTACTCCTGCGTGCACGCCTCCATGGCACTGCGCAAGGCCGGCTACGAGACCGTCATGGTCAACTGCAACCCGGAAACCGTCTCCACCGACTACGACGTCTCCACCCGCCTGTACTTTGAGCCGCTGACGCTCGAGGACGTGCTGGAGGTCATCGCGGCCGAAGAGCGGACCGGGGGCGTCATGGGCGTGTTCGTCCAGCTCGGCGGCCAGACACCGCTGAAGCTTGCACAGCAGCTCGCCGACGCCGGGGTTCCGATTCTCGGCACCTCCCCGGAGGCCATCGACCTGGCCGAGCACCGCGGAGCGTTTGCCCGGGTCCTGGACAAGGCAGGGCTCGTCTCCCCGAAGAACGGCACCGCCGTGTCCTTCGAGGACGCCAAGAAGATCGCGGACGAAATCGGCTACCCCGTGCTGGTGCGCCCGTCCTACGTCCTGGGCGGCCGAGGCATGGAAATCGTCTACGACGAGGCCAACCTCTCCCGCTACATCGCCAACGCCACCGAGATCACCCCGGACCACCCGGTCCTGATCGACCGCTTCCTGGAGGACGCCGTCGAGATCGACGTCGACGCCCTCTTCGACGGCACCGACATGTACCTTGGCGGCATCATGGAGCACATCGAGGAAGCCGGCATCCACTCCGGCGACTCCGCCTGCGTCCTGCCGCCCATCACGCTGGGCAGCAACGTCATCGAGCGGGTGCGCACGGCCACCCGCGCCATCGCCGAGGGCGTGGGTGTGCGGGGCCTGATCAACATCCAGTTCGCGCTGGCCTCGGACGTCCTGTACGTCCTCGAAGCCAACCCCCGCGCATCCCGCACGGTTCCGTTCGTGTCCAAGGCAACGGGCGTCCAGATGGCCAAGGCCGCCGCCCTGATCGGCACCGGCGTGACCATCAACCAGCTCCGCAGCGCCTACAAGATGCTGCCTGAAACCGGTGACGGATCCACGCTGCCCCTGGACGCGCCGGTGGCCGTCAAGGAAGCAGTCCTGCCCTTCAGCCGCTTCCGGACCCCCGAAGGCAAGGTCGTGGATTCCCTCCTCGGCCCGGAAATGCGTTCCACCGGCGAAGTCATGGGCATCGACAAGCACTTCGACACCGCCTTCGCCAAGAGCCAGGCCGGCGCCAACAACGCCCTGCCCACGGAGGGCAAGGTCTTCGTCTCCGTGGCCAACCGGGACAAGCGCTCCGTCATCATGGGCGTCAAGCGGCTCTCGGACCTCGGTTTCGAAATCGTCTCCACCGGCGGCACCGCCGATGTCCTGCGCCGCAACGGCATCCAGGCCACCCCGGTCCGGAAGGTTGCCGAAGGCAGCAGCGCCGAAGGCGAGGGCACCATTGCCGACCTGGTGGTAGCCGGCGAGATCGACATGGTCTTCAACACGCCGTCCGGCGGCGAGGCCCGCAGCGACGGCTACGAGCTGCGTGCCGCCGCCACGTCGATCGGCATTCCCTGCATCACCACGGTGGCCGAGTTCAACGCGGCGGTCCAGGCCATCGAGGCCCTGCGCACCTATGAATGGTCGGTCACCAGCCTGCAGGAGCACGCCGCCGCCCTGGCGGAATCGCAGAAGGCGGCCCTGCAGAATGCCTGAGCAGGTATCCGGCGTCGGCCGGGAGTCATTCGGCTCCCGGCTCGGTGCCGCCATGGCCGCCCGCGGCCCGCTGTGCGTCGGGATTGACCCGCACCCTGCCCTGCTGAAGAGTTGGGGCTTGGACGACGACGCCGCCGGGCTGAGGAGCTTTTCGCTCACCGTCCTGGAGGCCGTGGCTTCCCTCGCTGCCGCGGTCAAGCCGCAGGTGGCGCTCTTTGAGCGCCACGGCTCGGCGGGCATGGCTGTGCTGGAAGAGCTCCTCGCCGCTGCCCGCGACGAGTCGGTGCTGACGATTGCGGACGCCAAGCGCGGTGACATCGGGTCCACCATGGCCGCCTACGCGGACGCTTGGCTGCGCGACGGATCACCGCTGGCAGCCGACTCGGTGACCCTGAGCCCGTACCTGGGCTTTGAATCGCTCCGGCCGGCCCTGGACCTGGCCGCGGAGACCGGACGGGGCGTCTTCGTCCTCGCCCTTACCTCCAACCCGGAGGGCCCGTCCGTCCAGCACGTCGGGGGAGCGGAGTCCGTAGCGCGCGGGATCGCCGGAGCCGCCGCTGCCGAGAACACCCGCTACCCCGGTGCGCTCGGTTCCGTCGGGCTGGTGGTCGGGGCAACCGTGGGCAGCGCCCTGGCTGACCTTGGGATGGATCTTGCGGCAGTGCGGGGTCCCATCCTCGCCCCCGGACTGGGCGCGCAAGGGGCCACCCCGGCCGATCTCCGGGCAACGTTCGGAACGGCCTATTCCCAGGTGCTGGGGACCTCCAGCCGGGACATCCTCGCTGCCGGCCCGGGACTTGGCGGCCTCCGTGACGCGGCCCTGAGGACGCTGGACGGACTGCGCGGCGAATAACGTTCCGTTTGCCTGGATGCATTGATTCAGGCCGCACCAAAGGGTAGTTTCAGGGACAGGTTCAAGGGCGGCCGCCCTTGGACGAATCCGCCGAATCCGGGGGTGTCCACCATGGTGCTGCGACCTTTGACCGCATCGGAACGGGCTGACGCCCTGAACAAGGCAGCCGCCGCCAGGGCCGCCCGCGCCGCGGCCAAGGAAAGCCTGAAGAACGGCAAGAGGTCCGCTGAGGACATCATCAACTCCGCCATGGAGGACGACGCCCTGGCGCGGATGCGGGTTTCCGAGCTTCTCGAGGCGCTGCCCGGAATCGGCAAGGTCCGGGCGGCGGCCATCATGGAGCAGCTGGGCATTGCCACCTCCCGCAGGGTCCGCGGGCTGGGCGTCCACCAGCGCCGGGCGCTGGTAGATTTTATAGACGAGCATTAGGGCGGGCACGTACCCCGCCCATCCCCGAACTCCGGCAAAGGAATACGTGAGCAAGAAACCTGGACTGACAGTCCTCGCTGGTCCGACGGCTGTTGGCAAAGGCACCGTGTCCACCTACATCCGCGACAACTACCCCGAGGTCTGGCTTTCCGTCTCGGCCACCACCAGGGCGCCACGGCCCGGGGAAGTGGACGGCGTCCACTACTTCTTCAAGTCCAAGGAGGAGTTCGAGCAGCTCATCGCAGACGGCGAGCTGCTGGAATGGGCAGTGGTACACGGCCAGAACACCTACGGCACTCTGAAGAGCACAGTGGACAAGGCCATCGCAGAGGGCCGTTCCGTGCTCCTGGAAATCGACCTGCAGGGTGCACGGCAGGTCAAGGCGGCCGTGCCGGACGCCCAGTTTGTCTTCCTGGCCCCGCCCACCTGGGACGAAATGGTCCGCCGGCTGGTGGGCCGCGGCACCGAAACGCCCGATGAACAGCAGCGGCGCCTGGAAACCGCTAAACTGGAACTTGCTGCTGAACCGGAGTTCGACCACACCGTCATCAATGACGACGTCCGCCGGGCAGCGGACGAGCTTGTTTCACTCATGGGGCTGACCCCGCATCCGCATCTGCCGGAACCGTCAGCCCGCTAGGAATTTGGAGAATTCGTGTCCACGAACCTTGAAGGCATCATCAACCCGCCGATCGACTCGCTGCTCGAGGCAGCCGATTCCAAGTACGGCCTGGTGATCTTCGGTGCCAAGCGTGCTCGTCAGATCAACGCTTACTACGCCCAGCTGCACGAGGGCCTCTTCGAGTACGTCGGCCCGCTGGTCGACACCAAGCTGAACGAGAAGTCGCTCTCGATCGCCCTGCGCGAGATCAACGAAGGCAAGCTGGTTTCCACGCCGATCGAAGCCGCAGAGTAATTTGCCGCTGAACTGACTTGCTGTTGACGGAGGTCACGTGCGCATAGTCCTCGGAGTCGGGGGAGGGATCGCCGCCTACAAGGTGGCATCGCTCCTCCGGCTTTTTACTGAAGCCGGCCACAACGTGACCGTCATTCCCACGGAGGCGTCCACCCGCTTCGTGGGGACTGCCACCTGGGAGGCACTGTCCGGGAACCCGGTCAGCAACAGCGTTTTCGATGACGTCCACCAGGTCAACCACGTACGCCTTGGCCACGAGGCCGACCTTGTGGTGGTTGCACCGGCCACGGCCGACCTCCTGGCCAAGGCCGCGACAGGACAGGCCGGCGACCTCCTCACCAACACGCTCCTCATGGCCCGCGGACCGGTCCTGTTCGCCCCGGCCATGCACACCGAAATGTGGCAGCATGCGGCCACCCGCGCCAACGTGGAAACCCTCCGCGGCCGGGGCGCAGCCGTCCTGGAACCTGCCACCGGGCGGCTGACGGGCGCCGATTCGGGCCCCGGGCGGCTGCCCGAACCGCAGGTCATTTTCGACGCCGCCATGGCCCTGGTCCAGGGGCAGACCGACTTCCAGCTGCCACTGGCGGGCCGGACCGTCACCATCAGCGCCGGCGGCACCCGCGAACCCCTGGATCCCGTCCGGTTCCTTGGCAACCGGTCCTCCGGGAAGCAGGGGGTGGCCCTGGCCGTGGCTGCCCGCAACGCCGGGGCAACTGTCCGGCTGCTGGCTGCCCACATGGAAGTTCCGCCGCCCGCCGGCGTTGAGGTGGTGACGGTCGAAACGGCCCTCCAGCTGCGCGAGGCCGCGTTGGCGGCGGCCGCGGATTCAGACGTCGTCATTATGTCCGCCGCCGTCGCCGACTTCCGGCCGGCCGTGGTCTCCAATACCAAAATCAAGAAGCGCGATGACAGTGCCGATCCCGTCATCACACTGGTCCGCAACCCCGACATCCTGCATGAACTGGTTGAAGTCCGGAACGCCGCCGGGGACGAAGGGCGGCACCGGCTGATCGTCGGATTCGCCGCCGAGACCGGCGACAGCCAGGGAGACGTCCTTGCATACGCTGAGGCCAAGCTGCAGCGCAAGGGCTGCGACCTCCTGGTGGTCAACCACGTCGGTTCGGACAAGGTGTTTGGCCAGGACACCAACTCCGTGGTCATCCTGGCCCGTTCCGGCTCCGAACCGCAGGAGGCGTCGGGGACCAAGGCAGAGGTTTCCGAGGCCATCATCAACCGCATCGGTTTCGAACTGAACTCTGTTTCACCCCGGGCCTGAGTGTTCCGCGCCACGTTTGCTTCGCGGAAAGACATCTCCCGCGGGGCCAACGTGCTCCAACCAGTAAGGTAGTTGAGTGACTTTACCCCTGCACCTTCCCCAGACTTCCGCGGCCACGCCCCCGGCGCTCCGGCTCTTCACGTCCGAGTCGGTCACCGAGGGCCACCCGGACAAGATCTGCGACCAGATCAGCGACGCCATCCTGGACGCCCTGCTGGCCGCAGATCCGGAATCCAGGGTCGCCGTGGAAACCATGGCCACCACCGGCCTGGTGCATGTGGCAGGCGAGGTCACCACCGACGCCTATGTGGAGATCCCGCAGATCGTCCGGGAGACCATTCTCGGCATCGGCTATGACTCGTCCGCGAACGGATTCGACGGCGCCCGCTGCGGCGTTTCGGTGTCCATCGGCCAGCAGTCCAATGACATCGCCGGCGGCGTATTCAACTCCCTGGAGGCCCGCGAGGGGCGCCAGGAGGACGATTACGACCTGCAGGGTGCGGGCGACCAGGGCCTGATGTTCGGCTATGCCAGCGACGAAACGCCCTCGTACATGCCCACGCCCATCTGGCTTGCGCACCGCCTCTCCGAGCGGCTCACCGAAGTCCGGAAATCCGGCGAACTGCCGTACCTGCGGCCGGACGGCAAAACCCAGGTCACCGTAGGATATGACGGCGATCTTCCGGTTTCGGTGGAAACCGTGGTCATCTCCAGCCAGCATGCTGAAGGCGCAAGCCTGGACCAGCTCCGTGCCGACCTCGCCGCAGTGGTCATCGAGCCTGTTCTTGCCGGGGCGAACCTGGACATCTCCCGTGCCAAAAACATCCTGAACCCGGCCGGGGAATTCGTCATCGGCGGCCCTGTGGGTGACGCCGGCCTGACCGGGCGCAAGATCATCGTGGACACCTATGGCGGCATGGCCCGCCACGGCGGCGGTGCCTTTTCGGGCAAGGACCCGTCCAAGGTGGACCGCTCCGCCGCCTACGCCATGCGGTGGGTCGCCAAGAACGTGGTGGCCGCCGGCCTTGCCAAACGGGCGGAAATACAGATCGCCTACGCCATCGGACAGGCCCGCCCGGTGGGCACGTACGTGGAAACCTTCGGCACCGAAACCGTGGACCCCGCCAAGATCAGCGCCGCAATCGCCGAAATCTTCGACCTGCGCCCCCGCGCCATCATCGACGCCCTTGACCTGAAGCGGCCCATCTACGCCAAGACAGCAGCCCACGGGCACTTTGGCCGCGACGAGCCCGACTTCACCTGGGAGCGGCTGGACCGTGTGGACGAGCTGAAAGCATTCTTCAACGCCTAGGACATATTGCCGGGAGCCCGAATGTCAGTGCCCGGTGCTTGGCTTGCCATGTCCGGACGGGAACTGAATGGAGGCGGCAGCAGTGGTTGGTGACCGGTCCGTCCAGCCGGGCTCTGCCCTTTCCAGTGCAGGGGGACAGGCCGTGCAGCCTTCCCTGCTCCAAGGCTTTCCATCAAGGAAGCTGCCGGGCGGCGTACCCCTGGCTGCCACCCTTCCGGTGGCCCGTGTGCTGGTGGAATCCTCGCTGCCGCACCTGGACCGGCCCTTCGATTACGCGGTCCCGGCCAGCATGGACGAAGAAGCTTCACCCGGTGTCCGGGTGAAGGTCAGCTTCAACGGCCAGGACCTGCCCGGGTTCCTGCTGGAACGGCTCGCGGAATCCGACGCCGGGACCAGCCTGCTGCCGCTGGGCAAGGTGGTTTCACCGGTTCCCGTGCTGACCCCCGCTGTACGGGACCTTGCCGCCGCGGTGGCCGCCCGGTACGCGGGAACACTCAGCGATGTCCTCCGCCTTGCCGTGCCGCCCAGGGTGGCCCGCCTGGACAAGGAATTTCTACTCGCCGCCACGGAGGGGGCAGCGGAAGCGGAAGCAGCCACTGGTTCGGAATCACCCACTGTCCCGGAAGCAGGCACCGGCACGGACGTTGCGGCTGCATCCGGTTTGCCGGCCGCCTCCGCGTGGACGGCATACCGCAACGGTCCGGCGTTCCTGCGCCACCTTGACCACGGACTCCCGGTACGCGCACCTCATGCCCTCGTCCAGACAGTCCGGCGCCGCCATCGCAACCGCTGCGCTGGCCCGCTAGAACTG